>NZ_JBJPHU010000003.1:0-148254 GCF_052939515.1 Phormidesmis sp. 146-33 | reverse complement strand
CCTCATCCCTCATCCCTCATCCCTCATCCCTCATCCCTCATCCCTCATCCCTTCTCATGAGAACCCGATCGTGCTAAACGTTGAGAAACTGGTTGTCCTCAAGCTAGATGGTGACTTTGAGCAAGGGTTTCGAGTCGCCTTAGAAGTCGGTATCGATGGCGATCGACCTGCGATCGAGATGGTTGGGTTTCTTCCGGCTAACTCAGAGTTGGTCATGGCGCTACACCGATGGCAGCAAGCTTATCGTAGTTTGGGACATCACACTCGCATTGTTCCGCAAGAGATCATCTATGGTGGCTCGGTCAATCAGTTGGATGACTGTCGCAGCTTTGCCCGCGAACTGCACAATCGTCTCAACACCTGGTTAGATTCACCCGCCTTTCGAGGCATTGACCGTCGGCTCAGAGAAGCGTTGAGTCCAGAAGAAGTGATTCGGATTTTGGTGCGAAGTCAGGACGAACAGATCCAGCGGTTGCCCTGGCAGAGTTGGAATCTACTAGAGCGCTACCCAAAAGCAGAAATTGCTCTATCAGTGCCGACTTTAGAACGCATTCAGGTTGATCGATCGCCCGATCGTCCCGTTCGGGTTTTGGCAATTTTAGGTAATCAGGCTGGTATTGATGTCGAAGCCGATCGCAGGATTTTGGAACAGTTGCCTGCTGAAGTGACCTTTCTCGTTGAGCCACCTCGCCAACAGATTACCCAACAGCTTTGGAACCAGCCCTGGGACATTCTGTTTTTTGCCGGACACAGCCAAACCGAAGGCAACCACGGACGAATCTACCTCAACCCACAAGAAAGCCTCACCCTGGAAGAACTCAAGTATGGACTGCGACAAGCGATCGCTCAAGGCTTACAGTTAGCCATTTTTAATTCCTGTGATGGGTTGGGGTTTGCTCAAGAATTTGCTCAACTTCATCTTCCTCAGATGATTGTGATGCGAGAACCTGTTCCTGATCCGGTTGCCCAAGCATTCCTCAAAGTGTTTCTATCTGAATTTACGCAAGGCGAATCACTCTACTTGGCGAGCCGTCGATCGCGAGAACAATTACAAGGACTCGAACACGACTTTCCCTGCGCTAGTTGGCTTCCTGTTCTCTGTCAACATTCTCCTGATCCGCCACCTCGCTGGCATACGCTGTCCAGACAAAAAGAGGGTTCCGTCCCTCGATCTTCTCTGCGATTGCGACTGTTCACCAGTGGGCTAATAACTGCTCTGATACTAGGAATTCGCTGGCTAGGTGGACTACAATCGCTGGAACTTGCAGCCTTCGATCGCCTGATGCGCCTCCGACCGAGTGAAGGGTTAGACCAGCGGTTGTTGGTTGTCAAAGCGACCGAAAAAGACTTTCAACAACTTCAGGAATATCCCCTCAGCGATCGCACAGTGACCCAACTACTACAAAAGCTAGAACGCTATGAGGCTCAAGCGATCGGCTTAGATTTATATCGTGATATTCCCCAGGGCACCGGACGCACCGCACTCCTACAACACCTGCAAACGAGCGATCGCGTCATTGTTCCCTGCAAACTGCCCGATCAGCGAAGCCAAGGAATTGCTCCACCCCCTGATATTCCTCCTGATTCTTTGGGCTTTACGGATGTTGTGGTCGATCCCGATCGAGTGATTCGTCGTCATTTATTATCCGTAAGTCCAAAACCAGGTGTGTCCTGTTCGACTGGCTATGCACTGAGTTTTTTATTAGCGGCTCGCTACTTAGCAGACAAGGGAAAGCCGAATACTGTAACAAACAACAATTGGCAGCTTGGCAAAGTTTTACTACCTCAATTGCAGGTGCCAACAGGGGGCTACTCTACGATCGAGACCAATGGTTCTCAAATTTTGCTCAACTACCGAGCGCCGATCGAAGTCGCCCAACAAGTTACAGTCACCCAGGTATTAAATGACCCTAACCCGGACTACATTCGCGATCGCATTGTTCTGATTGGAGTTGATATCGAAGGCATCGATCGCTTTGCGACACCTTACAGTCAGGACAATAGTCAGACTATCCCCGGTGTTGTAATTCATGCCCAAATGGTGAGCCAACTACTGAGTGCTGTTTTGGATCAGCGTCCTTTACTTTGGGTATGGTCTCCTGGCGTAGAAGGACTCTGGATCTGGGGCTGGTCGATCGCGGGTGTGTGGGTTGCGGGAATGTGGACAGGGCGAACTGGATTGCTCTATTGGAGCATCACAAGTGCAGGAGTGCTCATCCTCTTAGGCGGCATTTGTTTTGGATGGCTTAAGCAAGGCGGTTGGATTCCGTTAGTCCCGTCTGCGATCGCATTCTCGGCAAGCAGTGGTAGTTTGGTGATTTACAACACCTTTTTAACTAAAAAGAGACTTCAAAAACAGATCTAGACAACATTCCTTTATGATTACAGTAGTTCATCCATCGACCAGCCAATGACGAATGACAAAGGACACTTCCAATGTACAGAGTCAATCAAATTCTCCGATACACCGTCTTAGCAGCCACGATCGCGGCACTGCTACTGAATGACATCAGGGTAGCTTTCTCTGCACCTGCACCACGCCCCAAACGGACTCGCATTCGTTACAAAATCGCGCTACCGCCGCCGACGGGCAATCCTACTCAAACCAGTGGCGCAGGAAGCCGAGGACAAACTGGTAAATGCCCTGCTGTAGACATTCCCCTCACTGCACTGGTGCCGACTGCGACTGAGAGCGATTTTGTCTGGGGTCGCACCCTAGAAGCGCGGCCTACTTTCTGGGTGTATGTTCCCTATCGGCTGACTTCTCAACTACCAGGTGAACTACGACTCAAAGAGCAAGACCCCGAAGGAAACAGCCGCAATCAGACCATTGTTCGCATTACCAACGCCGCCCCCGGTGTGATGGGCATTCGCCTGCCCGCCAATAAAACATTAGCCACCAATCAGCTCTACTACTGGAGTTTTGTGGTACTTTGTGATTCAAATGATGCTTCGGCTAACCAATTTGTCAAAGCAGCCATCCAGCGCATTGCTCCCCAGCTAGTCAACCTATCAGCACCGGGACGAAAAGCTGCCCTCTATGCAGAAGCTGGACTGTGGTATGACGCAATCACCCAGCTAGGCAAAACGCTACACGATCGCCCCCAAGACCCCCGTACGCTGGACGATTGGACAACCCTACTCACCGACAGCGGCTTAAATCGAGTCGCCCTCAAAGCGATCGTCAAAACCCCCTGAGCCTCCTCGTGAACCAGAACAAAGTTCTCCCTCATCCCTCACCCTCACATCAAGAGGTGCCACCGTGCAGAGTCTTCATATCGGGCTGCTAACCGTCATTCTGGGAGCGATCGCTGCCCATCCAACGTTGGCACAGTCCATCACTCCGGGAATCGATGGAACGGGCACTGTGATCAATCAAACGGGTAGTACCTACACGATTACGGGAGGCACCCCGATCAATGCCAATCTGTTTCATAGCTTTCAAAGGTTTGGACTTAGCCCTGGCGAAGTGGCTACGTTTTTGTCGAATCCCAACATTCAAAACATTTTAGCCAGAGTTAATGGAGGCGAAACGTCGGTTATTAATGGCTTGATTCAAGTAACAGGCGGCAACTCCAATTTGTTTTTGTTGAATCCGGCAGGCGTAATTATTGGAGCCAATGCCAGTCTCAATGTGCCTGCTGCCTTTGTTCCTGACCCTCTACTTCCAGGTTCTTCAGATATCTTGCGATCGTCCTCAGTGTCGTCGTTTTCATCATCAGTGTCGTCGTCATTCTCATCATCGGCTTCGTCGTTTTCATCATCGTTTTCATCGTCGTTTTCGTCGTCATTCTCATCATCTAGCTTTAGTAGTTCCATCACGTTCAATCTTCTCCAAAATCCATTACCCAATTCGCTCACCTTCTCACAACCTACGATTAAACCGTCTCTTCCACTTGTACAGAATCCGGCACCTTCAGTCTTTCGGGGACGATCACTGATCCAATTCAATTCACCTGACAGTTTGTTGAAGTTTCCGGCGACTATTCCCTCGATCGCGCTTCCTCGACAGCTAACCGGAGGCACAGGCGACAATGCAACGACAGCCATTGATCAAAACGGCACGATTCAGCTAGTTGGTTCTGGACTGAGCAGTGCTACCGTGGAGCCAACCCGCTCTGAGAACCGTCCTGACATCGCACAACCTGCCAGCGCCTCACCCCCTCCCTCATTGATGGATGCAACCTGTCTAGATGCAGGCGTTAGTAATATAGAAGCTACCCTGACTCAAACCTACTCCAACTACTTCAGATTCAAATCGAGCCATCCGACTTCGACCAATGCTTGCCTTGTTCTTGACTCGATCCAAACCGCAACAGGGGTTAAAAATGCCTTACTGTATGGCACCTTTGTACCTGCCTCGCTCAACACTGATCCAGAACAGGCCCAACTCGAATTAGTAATCGTTGCTCACTCACGACCTCCGATTCGTAAACGCATTGCGGCCGCTACTCGCCAAACAATTCGACAATTAACGAATCAGTTCCGCAGTGAGATTTCTGATCCGAGTAAAGTCGGTACAACAAGCTATCGTCGATCGGCACACCAACTCTACCAACTTCTCATTGCCCCGATCGAGTCAGAACTCAAAGCCCAACGCATCCAGCACATCACCTTAATTTTGGAGCCAGACCTTAGCACACTGCCTCTAGCAGCCCTCTACGATCGTACCACTCAGCAGTTTCTTATTGAGAAGTACAGCCTTAGCTTGATGCCCAGTTTGAGCCTCACTGACACACGCTATCGAGATATTCGCAAACTGCAAGTGTTAGCAATGGGTCGCTCAACCTTCACCGATCCTAGACAGTCTCCTTTACCTGCTGTCCCGATCGAACTTGCGCTGATCACTCAAACCCTCTGGTCGGGCAAAGCCTTTCTCAATGAGCAGTTCACGCTCAATAACTTAAAACAACAGCGCCCTCAATCCTTTGGCATTCTGCATCTGGCCACTCACGGAGAATTTAAGTCTGGAGACCAGCGCCCCAATGCTGCCAAAGAAGATTTAAAGCTGTCTCTACAAACCCCGAATGCTTCCTACATTCAGCTATGGGATACACAACTACGCCTCAATCAACTTCGCGACCTGAAGCTAGACAATCCCCCGGTCGAACTGTTGGTTCTGAGTGCTTGTCGGACGGCAGTGGGCGATCGTACGACCACCTTGGGATTTGCCGGACTTGCGCTCCAGTCGGGTGTAAAATCAGTTCTCGCCAGCCTGTGGTATGTCAGCGACGCGGGAACATTGGGACTGATCGCCGAATTTTATCAGCAGTTAGCAAAGTCCTCCACCAAAGCAGAAGCAATACAACAAGCCCAAATTGCAATGCTCCGTCAGCAGGTCAAAATTCAAGACGGTCAATTGTCCTGGACAGGTGGCAAACAGCCTCTACCCGCCAAGTTGCCCAAATTTGTTGATTTATCTCATCCCTACTACTGGTCAGGATTCACGCTAATTGGCAACCCCTGGTAAGGAGAACTGGGCAAATTGGAGACATCAATTGAATTTCCCCTAATCCTCTATGAGTGAGAAACTTTGAATTAGAATTCTAGCTAGTGGTTTATCGTCGATCGGGTTACGTAGGCTATTTTGAAGATCCCGATTCGTCCCCCTGCCCGATACACCAAAGCCTTCTTCAGGAGAACTCAAGTTTATAGAATAGACTTCCTGCACGAATCATAGATGCCCTCCGACTAAAGTCGGGGCTACAAGAGCAAAGTGTGCCTTCGCACACTAAAGAGGCGATTTTAACCGTTAGTCCACGGAGGTGGACTTTGTTCTGATAGCAGCGATTTCAATCGCCAGGCATTCATGCAGGAAGTCTAATCAATCGATTTGTATCTTGAGTCTGAATATGTTGTTTGCGACAGGAGCTTGACGTTGGGTGGACGGTGACATGCTCACAGGTTGCGCTCCAACCATACGATCTCACGCGGCCTCCTTGAATGAGGCCCGGCAAGATTTTAAGACAGTTGTGCAGCCTCAAAAAGCCCCGATTCAGCCCGTCGAAGCCGCCCCAACTTCCATCTTTCAAACGATCAAATATCCGGCTCCAAGCGGCAAACTGGCGGCTTATCTTTCTCCCAATCCTGGCGACGGCAAAAAACATCCCGCAATGATTTGGATCACAGGCGGCGACTCCAACACGATCGGCGATGTCTGGTCTCCGGCTCCGCGTGACAACGATCAAACGGCGGCAGCGTTTCGCAAAGCAGGCATTGTGATGATGTTCCCTTCATTGCGAGGGGGTAACGACAATCCAGGCACCAAAGAAGGCTTTTTGGGCGAGGTAGATGACGTGATCGCCGCCGCAAACTATTTAGCAAAGCAGGATTACGTCGATCCCAAACGGATTTATTTGGGCGGTCACAGTACAGGCGGCACCCTGGTTTTGCTGGTTGCACAGACCTCCAATCTGTTTCGTGGGGTCTTCTCTTTTGGGCCAGTAGAGGATGTCTCCCGATATGGAGCCGACTCTGGGTTTCTGCCATTTGATATTTCAAATCAGAAGGAAGTCGAGGTACGATCGCCCCTCCATTGGTTGTCTTCTATCCGATCGCCCGTCTGGTTTTTTGAAGGAACTGAGGGCAATGTAGATTCGCTGCGAGCCATGTCAGAAGCTTCAACAAATCCAAAAGTCCAGTTTATTGAGGTCAAAGACGTTGACCATTTCGCCACGCTTGCCCCAATCAATGAGATCATCGCCAAAAAGATTCTCAAAGACACCGGAGAGATGAGCACCCTTTCGATCTCTCCAAAGGAAGTGAATCAAGCTTTTTCTCGATAACTCGATCACCTGGTCTCTATTTCATCTCGGCAGAACTGGTGGTCTTTGATTTTACAAATTTTGTAATTCGCCGCCAGTTTGCTTTGACCACTTTCCACTGAGCGATCGAATGCAGCACAACAAACGCCAGAAATGTATAAGACAACCAGAAATGAAGACTTCTTCCTACCTCGACCATTGCTGGATTCTTAGGAAATAAATCGGGAAGCACAATCCCAAAGAACTTAACGTTACCGCTCTTAAATGAATTGGAGAGCAAAAACCCCGCGATCGGAACTGCCCACATAAATAAATACAGACTGGAATGCAGCACTACTGTCTTAAACCAGTCCGGCGTAAACTTGGGAAAACGCTTAGTGTACTTGCGCCACCACACCCGCAGCAATACCAAAATTCTCCAAGTGAGCAGCGCCATCGTCAACACCCCGATCGACTTATGAAAGTCATAAAGCGCTCCCCGAAAGGAAACTTCTCTCGGCAGTTGAGCCATAAATGTGCCCACGACAAACAGCACCAGATAACAAGCAGCCATCCACCAATGCACCGACATCAACTGTTTGAAAGCAGAATTAACTCTAGATCT
The DNA here is from genome assembly GCF_052939515.1 of Phormidesmis sp. 146-33. Lineage (NCBI taxonomy): Bacteria > Bacillati > Cyanobacteriota > Cyanophyceae > Leptolyngbyales > Leptolyngbyaceae > Phormidesmis > Phormidesmis sp. 146-33. Next base: position 140,886 of record NZ_JBJPHU010000003.1, on the reverse strand, counting down.
GGCGGTGGTTTGTTGGATTGAGGTCATCAAAGTTCTCCCAGGAGTGAAGGTGATTTAACGTCAATTTGATCAAGTTCTTTCGCGGCTTTGTTGAGCGATTCTGTTCCCCATTCTATAAAACTTCAGAAAGAGTTGTGGCTTGAGTTCTACCCATTTTGATTAACCTTTTCTTAGTCAACGAAGGCAAGCCAAAATACAGGGGATTAAGTTCTGAATTTTTAGTCACATTCCGGGATTCTCTTCAGCATTGCAGAAAGACTTCTCTAGTGTGAGCGATCGGGCTGGTCATCCCATGTCAAAGTTGCACTCAAGCCGCTTGTAGCCATAAGCACAACACAAAGATCTCTCTTTAGGTAGATTGTTAAACAGATTAATTGAAAGAAAGAGGAAAGTCAGGGTCTAAAACACTATCCTGAAGGGTAGAAATCAAACATTTTGTGGCATCATTCGGACGGTTGTTAGTTCACTGAGTTATTACCGCTTTGCTCCCTCTTAATGCCGCTCAAAACTTATGTTTAACTACCTTCCACCGCTCAACGAGCACAACTTACCTTACCCAGACACCATCCATCCGATCGTCGTTCACTTTGTGATTGCGATGGTGCTATTTGCAGTATTCTGCGATGGAATCGGCTACTTTACCAAAAATCCTCGACTCTATGAAGTGAGTTGGTGGAATCTGGCATTTGCCACCGTGTCGATCTTCATCGCTGTGATCTTTGGACAAATAGAAGCAGGACTCGCCGAACCCTATGACGCTGCGACCTCAACGTTGGATCTACACACCATTTTGGGCTGGTCGTTATCAGGCATTTTGGCGGGTGTGACGGGGTGGCGCTATGTGATTCGATCGCAAAATAAGCCGCAGTTGCCCATTCCTTACCTAGTCGTGAGTATACTACTTGTCGGGCTGGTAATTTTTCAAACCTATCTCGGCGATTTGCTGGTGTGGGTTTATGGATTACACAACGTTCCGGTGGTTGAAGCGACCAGAAGAGGGGAACTGTGATGAACTCGGATTTAGTTAACCAATTGGGCGATCGCCTCGGTGCTAATGACTTGCCTTATGTGATTCCAATTCATCCCAACCTGGTGCATTTGACGCTGGGACTATTTATCGCAGCGATCGCCTTCGACATTGTGGGCGTGCTTTTTCCGGTTGAGAAAGCGGTCTTTAAGTATCTGGCGATTCCGGTGACGCGATCGGGCCTCTTTGATGTGGGCTGGTACAACGTGTTGGCGGCTGCGGTGATTACATTCTTGACCGTCGCGACTGGGTTTTATGAAATCTTGCTGGCCGATCCGCTAACCGATGTCAAAAGCGCCTGGGGGCTGCAAGCGATGGAAACGATGCTCTGGCATGGCGTTGGGGGTGTGTTGCTGCTGGCTCTCATGGTCGGCATGACCGTCTGGCGAGGCTTTCAGCGCTACCTTTGGCGTAAGGATATGGCCAGACAGGTACAGTGGGGCTATCTGGCAGCAGGGCTGGCTATCTTTTTGCTGATGTTTTTACAGGGGACGCTGGGATCGCATCTGGGCGGTGAGTTTGGCATTCACACCACGGCTGACCAACTGCTCAAAATGGGCGAAAATCCAAATCAACAGTTGTAGGTCTGGTATTCGTCAAACTTTGATTAAAGCGTGTTACTGACTCAAAAACGGTGAACGGTGCTACGAGTTCTCAGAGCTTTTGGTAGTCAATCTTATCTCAGGGCTGTTCTACTAAACTCGATCGATTCCTACTCTTTGCGGCTGTGACTATGAAACTTCGTGCGATTGTGACACTTGCCGTTTTAGCGGTACTTCTGGGATTCTTTAGCGTCTGGATGGGACAGCAATCCTACGGCTGGTTTCCACCGGAGGCGGCCGCTGAAGCCAAACTGTCAGACGATTTGTTTAGCATCTTTGTCGGACTGGGAACCTTCGTCTTCTTTGGCGTGACGATTCCCATTGTGTATTCTCTAATCTTTCATCGAGCCGGGAAGTATGACTTTAGCGACGGCCCGCCGATCGAGGGCAACACCCTACTCGAAATTATTTGGACAGGGGTGCCGATCGCGCTTGTCTTAGGGCTATCATTTGCCAGCTATCGCACCTACGATAAGATGTCAGTCCGGGGCCCGATGGAGTTGGTACATCTCCACATGCCGCAAATGGTACAAACTGCCAACGCCGCCCCGTTTGACGACACGCCCCAAAAAGAAATTCAGAGCGCCCAGGAAAAAGCCCCCGTAGAAACGATCGAGGTAACCGCCAAACAGTGGGCCTGGATCTTTCGCTATCCCGATCAAAATGTCACCAGTACTGAGCTACATCTACCCACCGATCGTCGCATTCATTTAGCACTGCATTCAGAAGATGTGCTGCATGGTTTCTATGTGCCAGCCTTTCGACTCAAGCAGGATGTGGTGCCCAATCGAACGATCGACTTTGAGTTTACGCCGATTCGTCCTGGTAAATATCGTCTGAGAGACTCGATGTATAGCGGCACTTATTTTGCAGCAAATCAGGCAGATATTGTGGTGCAGTCCCCCAGTGACTATGAGCAGTGGTTGTCAGATGCCGCTTCCCAAACGCCGTCTCCCGCCTACAATCAAGCGGCCTTTGAATATGATAAGGGCACCAAAAGCGGCAACATCGGCGGCTGGAAATCAGTCGCGCCTGCCTCACCTCCGATCGTCAACTACGCCCCCAAACACGAAGTCACCAGTCCTCCTGCTTAGGCCTGTAGGAATGAATTCGATAAAGTCTTTTTGCTTCGTTGTTCACATCTTCTGCCCCCCAACCCCCCAATTTTGGGGGACTTTAAGACAAGATCCCTGGTTCAAAATCCTCAATTAAGGGAAAGATTGCCCTCCCTGAACCAGCAGAATTAATTCTCTCATCCCTCATCCCTCATCCCTTCCCCCTAATGGCCAACATCCCCGTTGAAGCAATTGGTGTCACTCGCGCCCAACCCTATCCCGGCGCACCCGACAACTGGAAACGATTTTTCACCTTCAGCACCGATCACAAAGTCATTGGCATTCAGTATATTTTCACGTCGTTTTTCTTTTTTCTCGTCGGTGGACTGTTCTCAATGGTCATGCGCGGCGAGTTGATTAGTCCTGATACCGATCTGGTCGATCGTACCGTCTACAATGCGCTATTCACGATGCACGGCTCGATCATGCTGTTTCTCTGGACGTTCCCTGTTTTGGTGGGATTGTCAAACTATCTGGTGCCCTTGATGATTGGGGCGCGAGACATGGCCTTTCCTCGGCTGAATGCGGTTTCGTTTTGGATGATCCCCGTGGTTGGGGTGTTGATGATTGGCAGTTTTTTGGTGCCCGGTGGCCCGTCTCAATCGGGGTGGTGGGCCTATCCGCCTGTCAGTTTGCAAAATCCAACGGGCAACTTGATCAATGGTCAGGTGTTGTGGATTTTGGCGGTGGCGATTTCTGGTGTGTCGTCGATTATGGGCGCAGTGAATTTTGTCACGACCATTTTTAGAATGCGGGCACCGGGAATGACCTGGTTTAGAACGCCTGCTTTTGTCTGGTCAGTATTGGCGGCGCAGTTAATTCAACTCTACGGACTGCCCGCTTTGACGGCGGGGGCGGTCATGCTGCTGCTCGATTTAACCGTGGGAACGAGCTTCTTTACCCCTGAGCGGGGCGGCAATCCGGTGTTGTATCAGCATTTTTTCTGGTTCTATTCTCACCCGGCGGTCTATGTGATGATCTTGCCTGTGTTTGGGATTTTTTCAGAAGTGCTGCCTGTCCATGCGCGCAAGCCGCTGTTTGGGTATCGAGTCATTGCCGTTTCATCGGTTTTGATTACGGTGATTAGTGCCACGGTTTGGGTACATCATATGTTTGCCAGCGCGACACCGGGTTGGATGCGGATCGGCTTTATGTTTACCTCGATGCTGGTCGGAGTCCCCACTGGGATTAAGGTCTTTGGCTGGGTGGCGACGATTTGGGGCGGTAAGATTCGATTGACGACTCCGATGTTGTTTGCGTTGGGGGGCATTGTTAATTTTGTGTTTGCGGGTGTGACTGGCATCATGTTGGCATCCGTTCCGATCGACATTCACGTTAACAATACCTACTTTGTCGTCGGTCACTTTCACTATGTAATTTATGGTGCGATCGTCTTTGGCATTTACGCCGGGTTGTATCACTGGTTTCCCAAAATCACCGGCCGCATGTACTACGAAGGTCTAGGGAAGGTTCACTTTATCCTCACCTTCATTGGAACAGCGCTCACTTTTCTACCGATGCACGCAGCCGGACTAATGGGAATGCCTAGACGAGTCGCTTCCTATGATCCAGAGTTTGCTTTTTGGAATGTGTTGGCTAGTTTGGGTGGGTTCTTACTAGGAATCTCAACATTGCCGTTTATTCTCAACATGGTGAGTTCCTGGATTCGTGGTGAAAAAGTGGGCAACAATCCCTGGCGAGCGATCGGGCTAGAGTGGCTGACCACCTCACCACCTCCCGTCGAGAACTTTGAAGAAATTCCAGTCGTGATCTCGCCTCCCTATGGCTACGGCAGCAATGAACCCCTGGTCGCAACTAGCCCCAATCCAGACCTCCCACAATCGCCTGACATCCCTACTACCTAGGAGCCAATCATGACCGCAGAAAGAGCGATCGCCCAAGAAGTTGAAGCCGACGTTCGGCAGACTCAAGAACATGACGAAGCAGGCAACAGTAAGTTTGGCTTTATTGTATTTTTGCTGTCGGAGAGCGTGATCTTCCTCAGCTTTTTTGTTGGCTACATTGTCTACAAAACAACGACCGCTGACTGGTATCCGCCCGGAGTCACAGGTCTAGAGGTTGACGCACCGAGAATTAATACGATCGTTTTAGTCTCCAGTAGCTTTGTGATCTATGTGGCCGAGCGCTATTTGCATGACAAAAAACTGTGGGGATTTCGGCTGTTTTTGCTGGCGACAATGGTCATGGGGGGCTACTTCCTATATGGACAAGCGATCGAGTGGCGCAGTTTGACCTTTGGCTTTACGTCTGGCTTGTTTGGCGGAACGTTCTACTTACTCACTGGATTTCACGGTCTGCACGTTCTTACGGGTATTTTGCTTCAAGTGTTGATGTTGGGGCGATCGTTTTATCCGGGCAACTACGACAATGGTTTCTTTGGGGTTGAAGCAACTTCGCTATTCTGGCATTTTGTTGATGTAATCTGGATTGTTTTGTACATTCTCATCTATGTTTGGCAGTGAGTGTTTCTCTATTAGCTTCTCTATTAGCACCGTGAGGAAGAACCATGATCATTGATGATCAGTACTACGATGTTATTATCATCGGCACTGGGGCAGGCGGCGGCACTTTGGCGCGTAAGTTGGCTCCCACAGGCAAAAAGATTTTGGTGCTGGAGCGAGGCGACTTTTTGGTCAAAGAGAGTTCGGAGCTAATCGATACAGAAGTATTCAAAAAGGAGCAGTTTCACGCACCTGAGCAGTGGTACGACTCCCAGGGAGAGCCGTTTACTCCACAAGCTCAATATGCAGTGGGCGGCAACACCAAACTTTATAGCGGCGTGTTGATGCGGATGCGCGATCGAGACTTTGCCGACGTTCAACATCAAGACGGCCTTTCTCCTGCCTGGCCCCTCACCTACCAGGACTTTGAACCCTACTACACCGAGGCTGAGAAACTTTATCAAGTCCACGGCAAATCTGACGACGACCCGACTGAGCCACCCCATAGTGAACCTTATCCCCACTCGGCGATCGCTCACGAATCCCACATTCAAACCATTAGCGATATTCTCTCAAAACAGGGACTTCACCCGACTTACTTGCCTCTAGGATTGGGCGATCAGGGCAGAACTGATTCAGAAGACAGTGGCATCACGCCTGCCCTTCAACACGCCAACGTCACCCTCAAAACCTCTGCTCAAGTCGTTTGTCTGCACACCAATCCTTCTGGCTCTGAAGTCAAAGCTGTCCAAGCCAAAATAGGCGAACAGTCCTATCTGTTTTTGGGACACATCATTGTGCTGTCTTGCGGAGCAATCAATTCGGCGGCTCTACTGCTGCGGTCTGCCAACGAAAAACACCCCAACGGCATTGCGAACGGGTCTGATCTGGTTGGTCGTCACTTGATGAAACAACAGTTGTCTGTCGTCGTGCAGTTAACTGCTTCAGCTAATTCGGGATTGTTTCAGCGATCGCTCAGTCTCAACGATTTCTATTGGGGAAACGGCGACTATCCGTATCCGATGGGGCATGTACAAAACTCTGGTGGCATTCTACAAGACGTGATCTTTTCAGAAGCGCCTCCGATTCTCTCAGTCTTGACTCGACTCATGCCAGAATTTGGGCTACGACAGTTGGCGACTCGGTCGATCGGCTGGTGGCTCCAAACCGAAGACTTGCCCGACCCCAACAATCGAGTCCGACTAGCGGGCGATCGCTTGCATCTAGATTATCAGCCTAAGAATGTTGAGGCCCACGATCGCTTAGTTTATCGCTGGATTGATGTGTTGAAGGCGATCGAAGCGGACAGTCCGACATTGTTTAATCGAGGGGCGATTCATCCGCGTAGCGATATGCCCATTCAGGTGGTGGCGCATCAGTGTGGGACTTGTCGGTTTGGGTCAGACTTGACGACTTCGGTGTTGGATCTCAACTGTCGTTCCCATGAGGTTGACAATCTTTATGTGGTGGATGGGAGTTTCTTTCCGTCTAGTGCGAGTGTCAGTCCGGCGCTGACGATCATTGCGAATGCGTTACGGGTAGGCGACCACTTAATTGAGCGGTTGGAGGGCTGATAGTCCGTAGTAGCGAGTCTAGTGAACGATCGATCATCAGATCTGCAAGCTATGATTGCAACAGCAGTCTACTCAGCCTTCTGTTAAGTTTGAGAGCTATGAATCGTGACGCTCAACTACCTGATCTATTTTCTACTGCGGACTGTATCGAGGCGATTAGAGCATTCGCGCTGGGGGAATTCGATCGCCAAATTCAACATCACCAACTCTACTACCACACCCGCGATCATCTGGCTCAAGTCCAACGGCGATCGCAGCTAATCTTTCAAACTATCAGCCCTGGCTTGCATCAATCTGAGGTAGAACAGTCTCAAATGCAGCGCCTGTTGGATCTGTGTGTGATTGTTCATGATATGGTGCAAATCTTTGAAGTACAGCCGCAGCATACTTCTCGGCAAAGAACGGCAGGGGTGAGTGAAACCGCGACCATCGATCGCTTACTGGAGTACATTCATGCTCACCATTGCGAACAACTCACCGAATTAGATCAAGCCATACTGCGATCGGCAATCGCTGCCACAGTTTGCGCCTATGACACTGCCGAGCAAGCAATCTATCAGCCTGCTTTAGATCAAATGGATTTGCCGATCGTGGCACGAATTCTAGCATTGGCCGATTTGGGTGCATTAGGAATCGACGGAATTGCAATGTACAACCAGGAAGGAAGCCTATTGTTTTTAGAAGAAAATCCAGACGTGATTCCACTGTTGTTAGACGGCACGATTCACCAACTAGAAACGACTGATCCAGCCCTGGCAAAAAACATTCAGAAACGCTTACTCAAACGCTGTCACTTTCAAATCAACTTTGCAAAAAGTCGGGTAAAACGCATTGATCAAGAACTCGCTGGATTTCCAACAGCAGCGATCGCACCGCTTCGTCACGAGGTCTTTCAGCACTTAACACCCGCCACAATCCAAACGCTGGAATCCACTACGCCCAGAGATAATCAAACTTCACTAGAGGAACTGCTGCGGTTTTTTGAGTTCGATCGCTACCTGGATTAACGTGAATTCGATGAAGTTCTTTTGCTTCGTTACTTAAGTCTTCCGCCCCCCAAGCTGCCAATTCTGAGGAACTTTCGGATCAACTCTTCTTTGCTGTAACGTCGTTGACACACTGCCATGCTGTCCTCAACTCCAACTACATCCTGGTCGGGTGGCAACTGACACCGTGGAGGATGTTGCACCGGGAATAATGCGGCCGCCTGCTGCAAGAAACAGAGGGTAAATTGGCAGTAGATAGTAATACTGCGCCTCAAATAGTAAAAACAATCCTAAGATGACAACAAACGTCTAGCAAAAGCTTGATATTTTCTGCCTCCTCGCGCAAATAAGTAGTAGTAAACGCCTGCTAACCAGACTGGAAATGCCAGAGGGTTCATCAGAATGAACTGAACGCAAATAGCGCCATCGAAAACTTGTTCATTAGTCCGATACCGACAACGATGCCTGCAATCAGCCATAGTTTAGAATTTTCGTACTTCAGAATCAAAATTGCTCAATAAGCGCATAGCGTCCAAAGTAGCAGTTCAAACGCATTTATCGTCAGAATGGTTTGCATAGAAGTAGCATTGTTAGCGGAATTCTCCTAATTGGATGTGGTTCTTGGTTCAAAATGTTCTACTTTGCATCTGTTCTTGCTGCCAATCTACTCCTTCTGCAAAACCTCGACGGTAGTAGAGAAACACGCTCAACAAGTAATGTAACAAAGGCGAGAAATGCTGCGTTGAGCCGTTTCTCCAACCCATACAATAAAGCCGATACAACGCTCCCATCCGCTCACACTGCATACTCTGACTCGAATCACTGATATTGTTCACGTTGAATCGCGCCTCGTTATGCACAGCCTCATCGTTTTGTCCTGCCCTCAAGGTTGTGCAGTGAATGATGGGAGGCGCGTTAGACACGGCGAGTTGAGGATAGTCATAGAATACTCCTCGGTAGCAAAGACGCTTCATCACTTTTACCTCTTTGAATGAACATGGAGTTGTAGCAGGAATCCTTTATTGCTCTGACCAACTCTCTAGGGATGAAATTGAGACCGCTCAATCTTCTCCCATAATTCCAGTGGGACGATTAATTGAATATTTATGCAGGCATCACTGAGAGAATGAGGAATTTTCTGAAAAGTTATATAAAAGTTAGAAGCTGAGTTTAGATTGAGCATAAAAACGGTTAAAAAAGTCAGAACTTCTTCGGGCAAAGGGTCTGATGTAGCTCGGATGCTCTTCGCTTTGTATTTTTTGATGATTCGACTGCATAAACTGCCCACAGCGGAACCCACCGAAACAAGAGGAGAGCATTTCGAAATTCTGAGCAGAATGGAGTAGCCATGCCCTTTGAAGAAACTCGCACCTTTGAGTTTGATGTTGCAACCTTAGAACGGGAAAGCCAATTTTTAGGCATTGGCGATCGTTGGGTGATCAATCGCTACTCAAAGCAGGCAATCAGCCTGATTGAAGGTTTAGCAGGGGGAATCGAATTAGAATTGGTTCAAATCCCAGGCGGGAGTTTCCTGATGGGATTGCCACCGCATGAACAAGTTCTCACTTTCCTTCCTGACAGCGAAAGTCCTCAGCATATCGTCACCATTCAGCCGTTTTGTATGGGTAAGTACCCTGTCACCCAAGCCCAATGGCGAGCCGTTGCTGCTCTCCCTCCTGTCAACTGTGACCTCAACCCTGACCCGTCTACGTTCAAAGGGGATAGTCTTCCAGTCGAAGGCGTGACTTGGCACGATGCGGCTGAATTTTGCGATCGCTTAACTCAACAGACCCAACGAGCCTATCGCCTCCCGACTGAAGCCGAATGGGAATATGCGTGTCGTGCAGGAACGACGACCCCCTTTCACTTCGGTGAGAAATTGTCACCAGAACTGGCAAACTACAAGACAAGTGCGATACAAACTTATAAGGCTGACTACAGCTATAGTATCGGGCTAGGCAGAGAAAGCCGTGGGTCAACCACACCTGTCGGTAGCTTTGGTGTTGCCAATGCCTTTGGGCTATACGATATGCACGGCAATGTCTGGGAGTGGTGCCTGGATGATTGGCACAGTGGCTATGAAGGTACACCCACAGATGGCAGTGCTTGGGTTGATGGCGATAATACGAATCCGTCTCGAAAACCTTACAGAGCAGAGCAGCGGAATGGGATATGGTTCGTTTATCCAGTTGATTGCCCCTCTGCATATCAACCCTTATACCCAGATGAAGGTGAAGCGGAGTGGTGGGATCGCTCAGTGCTGCGGGGCGGTTCGTGGTTCGCACATTCTGCTGACTGCCGCTCTGGATACCGCCTTCTAGATGATACAACTAGCCGCGTCGTCTGCGCCAGAGACATTGGCTTTAGGGTCGTCTGTTAAATCCATCTGAGTTTTGATCAAGAAGCGATGCGTAACCGCGCAACATCTCGAATCGGGGAAGCCCCAAACATGCGGGAATATTCACGGCTGAACTGCGAAGGACTCTCGTACCCAACCCGATGAGCCGCCTGAGTTGCATCAACATTCTCGGTCAGCAGCATCTGACGCGCAGCTAATAGTCTCAATTGTTTTTGATACTGTAGCGGACTCATCGAAGTGACGGCTTTGAAGTGGCGATGGAACGATGCAGGAGACATACTCGCTTGCTCAACTAGTTCCTCAACCCGCAGAGGCTTGATAAAGTCAGCTTTAATCCGTTTGAGGACTTCGGCAATGCGCTGCATACTACTGCCAGAAGTCGCAATTTAACGGATGGCTTCGCCTTGTTCGCCCATCAGAAGACGGTAATACATTTCGCGAATGATCATCGGTGCGAGAAACAGAATAGCCTGCGGTGTGTCTAAAAGCTGTGTCAGTCGAATGGCGCAGTCAATCAAAGAGGGTTCGGCATCGCTAATAAACCAGCCTCTCACTGAGTTTTCTGGTTGACCGCTACCGAGGTTCATTTGAGCGATGATGTCACACAGTTGAACAGGGTCTAAATTCAGCTTAAATCCTAAATAAACGTGAATTCGATGAAATCTTTCGCTGCGGTTGTGAATTTAGGCAGCCCCCTAAATCCCCCACGAGTGAGGGACTTTGAACCCAAAATCTTGTCTTAAAGTCCCCCATTTTTGGGGGGTTGGGGGGCAGAAGCACTGAAGAACGAAGCAAAAAAACTTCATCGAATTCACGTTAAATAAGGCTGATCGGGGGATGCCTCGATCGCAAATCCACTCAACGGCAAATCGACCGAAATGACGAGATACTGAGCAACACCATATCGATAGGCTTCCTCATTTAGTAACACTTGTTTTTTCCCCTGAACCACGATAGCGAGAATCGGGTCGCTGACCCCGTGCATTGCTGTACAAGTATCGATCTGCTGCATGAACTCTAGAGGCGCGATCGCAGTTGCACAAGTACCGTTCCCCTTGCCGTTTGGGTGCCGAGCAACCAATGTCGCCAGTTCTTTGCATTTGCCTGCCGTGCGCTCGTGGGTCAGTGTTTCGATCATCTTGGTCAAAAGGTGTCCAAAGACCTCCAAAAATACCCAATCGATCGCCCAAAAAGAAGCCCCCGAAATTTAGAGGGTTCTCTGAAACCATTACTATATCTAGGTTTTGGACTATATTTAGGTTTTAGAACGGAGAGAGAGGGATTCGAACCCTCGTTAAAGTTACCCCTAAACAGCATTTCCAGTGCTGCGCCTTCAACCACTCGGCCATCTCTCCATTGGGTCTGTACCATTCTGCTTTTTAGCTTTCACAGTCACAGATTTATAATACTAGCAGAATTAGACCACACTGAAAAGTTTTTTGGAGATCTTATACAGGAATAGGGAGTGCCATTTAGGGAAGGACAGAGAAAAACACATCCAAGTGGGCGGTCTCCTGCTGCAAGGCTTCCGACAATGCCTGTCCAACTTTTTCAAACTAGGACTACCAGATTGGAATAAGCTGCAACCCTCGTGTCACACTCAGTAGAACGTAGACATGGTTTAGTGGCATTCGTAGGTTAGCTTTTGACGATCGCTCCAAAGTCTGCCAACATTCGCGCATGGTTTCGTAAAATGCCCAGTAGGTTTAGGCGATTTTGTTTGATCGCCGGGTCAGAATCCATCACCAAAACGCTGTCTGCACCGTCGAAGAAGTTACTGACGGTTGGGGCGATTTTGCTTAGAGATTCGACCAGTTGGGGGTAGTTGGTTTGTGATTGCAGTTGTCCCAATGCGTCGTAGAAGGCTTGCTCTGAAGACTTTTGAAATAGTTTGGGACCGACAGTGGACAAATCGAGCGATCGCGTATCCAAACTACCTTGGGCAGCCAGCCGAGAAGCACGATTCACAGTTTCATAAATGGTGGCGAGTCTACCGTCGTTGCGAATGGTTTGGAGAAAATGGGAACGATCGCGCACATCCAATAGATTTGACAACGCTCGATCGGCATACTCAGGATCATTTTCGCCAATGACCGCGTTTACGAGATCGTAATCAATATTTCGATCTTCTCGCAGTAGGGTGTGAATGCGTTGGAGAAAGAAATCTTTTAGCTGCTGTAATAGATCTGAGGATGGGAGCTTAATCACTTGGGCGTAATCAGCCGCAAAGCTAGAAACAATCTGTTGAAGAAGCTGGTGCAGATTTAAATCTAAGTCAGATGACCAGGTAATGTTAACGATCGCATTCGCTGCACGACGCAACGCAAACGGATCAGAAGACCCAGTAGGAATCAAGCCCAATCCAAAAATGCTGACTAACGTATCGAGTCGATCGCTCAATCCCACCACTTGACCCGCCAGCGTTTGAGGCAAACTGTCTCCGGCACCTTTGGGTAAATAATGCTCAAAAATCGCCGTTGCTACCGCTTCAGACTCCTGACTGGTAAGCGCATATTTTTGCCCCATTACGCCCTGAAGTTCTGGAAATTCGCCCACCATTTGGGTGACTAAATCCGCTTTGCACAATAGGGCCGCCCGTTGAATGTAAGTGTGAGCATCGTCTGTAATGTGCAGTTGGTCTGAGATCAAATTTGCTATTGCCACAATGCGATCGACCTTAGCCCGCACCGATCCTAAGTCTTGTTGAAAGGTGACGGTTTCTAATTTAGGTAAGTAGCTTTCGAGTGAATGGGCGCGATCGGCATCAAAGAAAAACTTACCATCAGACAGTCTTGCTCGAATGACTCGCTCATTTCCGGCAGCGATGATGTCAGACTTTGCAGGGTCGCCATTGGAAGTCGTGATGAAATAAGGCAATAGTTCGTTAGAATTCTCACGTTTGAGAACAGGGAAGTAGCGCTGATGGCTCTCCATTTCGGTAATGATCACTTCTGACGGCAACTCCAAAAATGCTGCATCAAACTTGCCCACGACAGCCGAGGGATACTCGACTAAATTCGTGACTTCTCGAAGCAAATGGGGCGTGCTCGTGGCAATTCCTCCAATCTCCTGGGCTGCTTGCTCAACCTGTGTTTGAATCGTGGCTTGTCGCTGCTCAATATCAACTTCCACAAACGCAGACCGTAATACCGAAACATAAGAGTCTGCATTGGGAATGGAAACGCTATCAGGATGTAAAACGCGATGACCAAAGGAGGTGCGATCGCTCTCAAAATGAATGGAATTACTTACCACTGAGATTGGCAACACTGCGTCATCTAACAATGCTACCAGCCAGCGAATTGGCCGCGAAAAGCGAATATCACCATCGCCCCAGCGCATCAGCCGTTTACCTTCTAATTCGGTAATCCATTTGGGCACCCAATCGATGAGAATGTCGGCGATCGGGCGACCTTGAATCACTTTGCGAATGAAGACAAAATCACCTTTATCAGTAGGGCGGATCTCAAATGACTCGACAGTTACGCCTTGCTTTTGGGCAAATCCTGTGGCGGCTTTGGTCGGTTGTCCGTCTTTGAAGGCAGCTTGCGCGGATGGCCCCTTGATTTCTTCGGTTTGGTCGGGCTGCTGGAGCGGTAGACCTTTGATCAAGACTGCCAATCGGCGCGGCGTGCCATAGTACTCGATCGCTTCTGGAGTCAAAGACTGCTCAGTGAGGCTTTTGGGAATGCGCGATCGCCATTGATCCAGCGCTTCATCTACAAAGCTTGCGGGTAATTCTTCGGTGCCAACTTCCAACAAAAACGATGCCATGATTTTGAGTGCCCAGGGGCAAAATTGCCATAGTCAGTCTCATCAGTTTACCGTGTCGGGAGGATGTGGGGCCTTCAGGCGCGAAACTGTTCCATCAGCCATGCGCCTACTTGGGATTGATCGGTTTCTCGACTGCGACGCAGCGCTGCTTCTAATGTTGAAATGGCTAACCCTGGTAGAGCTTTTGAGTAATCAATGCGGTGGCTGCCGCGATCGCTCATTTCATAAGCCAAAATCTGCATGTTTTGCACATCCACCACCCAGTATTCCATAACGCCCATTTCTTCGTAGAGCGATCGCTTGGTGCCCTGATCATCTAATAGTGAAGTGACGGCAATTTCGATCGCTAAGTCAGGTGCAGCATATTTGTTGAGATCGACAATCATCGTGCCCCAGGGAATTAGTTTTGCCCGATCGCCCAGGTAATAAGAGACATCAGGCTGACATTCTCGAACCCCTGACTTTCGATAGCTACAGTTGTCTTTGGCACTGAGCGGGATGCCTTTCAACGTAGCAAAAAGGGTCACTGCAAAAATGATCAGTGCATGATCGTTTGAGTGATCGGAACCTGTGCCTTGCATTTCTACTCTCGCATGTCCTTTGTGGTAGTAGGCTTTGCCTTTTTCGTGAGCGGGGTCTTCGACAAATTGTAGGAATTCGTCCCAGGGGACAGCGACCCAAGTATCAGAGAGCAGTCTAGTTTGAACGTTACTCATGGTGCGATTGTTTGATGAATCATCGTTCTTTGCCCCAGCATAACCTTTAGTAGAGGCTACAGCTCTGACTAAAATTCAAAGCACCAACGATCGCTCACAGAAACCCAAAAGAGATCGCTGATTCCCCTCGATCGCAGCCCAATATCGCGGTACGATCCGGTTGGATCTGAACCTTAAAGGACTCATTCATGGCGCACATTCTGCATATCGACTCTAGCCCTCGCTCCGATCGCTCTCACTCTCGCAACCTTGCCCACCACTTTATCACCGCCTGGAAAGAGGCAAACCCTGGTGACAGCTTAACCTATCGGGACTTGGGACATCAGCCCGTCCCCCACGTCGATGAAGCCTGGATTGCTGCTGCCTACACTCCACCCGCCGACCACACCCCAGAACTTGCCAACTCGATCGCCATTTCTGACGAGCTAATTGACGAACTATTGGCAGCCGATCGCTATGTGTTTTCCGTCCCGATGTATAACCTGAGCATTCCTTCCAATTTCAAGGCGTATATTGATCAGATTGTACGCGCGGGCAAGACGTTTGGCGTGTCAGATCAGGGCTATGTACCGCTAGTTCATGGCAAAAAAATGCTGGTGATTACGTCTCGCGGAGCCGACTATCGCCCCGGTACACCCTTTGAGGGATATGACTTTCAGGAACCCTACATTCGGGCGATTTTTGGATTTATGGGTATCACCGATATCCAGTTCATTAATGCAAATGGAATTGATATGGGCGATCAGTCGCGCACTCAAGCACTAGAAGAGGCGAAGTCGGCAATCCAAACGACGATCGCGCAGTGGTAGGACAGTCTTAGTTAGTAATGGGTGATCAACCATCTCACAAATGGCCGATTGCCCATTCTCGATGAACAAACACAGTGAATAAGCATGGTTCCGACGACTGTAATCGTTTCACCTTCTGGTGCTGCGAAGTTTTGTACCGACCCAAAATCGACGAGGTAAACCTGACCGGATTACCAGAACGATCGCCCAACAGCACATTACTCGGCTTAATATCCCGATGAATCACGGGAGGCTGATGATGGTGCAGATAGATTAGAGTTTCGGGCAGTGATTTTGCCAATAACCTTGAACCAGCGCAAACCCCTGACCATTTGCAGTATCAATTTCAAACGAATCAACATAGCCAGGAATCGACGGATGAGAGAGCGATCGCAGCGTTTCAGTTTCGCGCTCAAACAGCTTCAAATCGTCCCAGGTAAAATCGCTGCTAAAAGTCAGGCGTTTGACCACGACTAGCTCATTAGTTCGGGAATCTTGCGCCAGTAGAGTCTGCCGCCCTGCTTTTTGGCCGAGTTGTTTTTAAATGTGGTAGCGATCGTGAAGCATTTCTGGCAACGAATCTTTCAGCACGTCTGACATCGCTCGTTTTATACAAAGATGTGCCGATTCTAGCCTAGCCAGATCGCCAACCACAAAACTTCATCCTCCCAATGACTGAACTTCCTCAACCGATAGCCCTGTCTTTTGACTGATCATCTCAGCATCCAGCACATCTAATAGTTGTCGAGCAATCTCGATCGCTTTCTGTCTGGCTCCCTGCTGCATCCCCTGTTGCATCCCCTGTTGCACCCCTTCTTGAATTCCTTTGAGAATAGCGTTGTGGCTATCGTGAATGAACATCTCTTGACTTTGCAGAACTTCTAACTCTTTGCGCGTCAGTTTGCTGTGCTTGGCGATTCTAAAAGCCTGATTGATTGCGGGAATGGTTTCAAGGCTAGAAGGCACCATGCGTAAGTCTTTGGCAGATTTGAGAAAATAGATCCACTTATCAGCGATCGTCTCCAATTCTTCCAGCGACTTGTCAAACTTGGGCAACTCCACAAACACCAGTTCAATATCGTCGCTGTAATCGGTTAGTTCGTCTTGCTCTTTTAGCTTATATCGAGAAATCACCTTCGAGCTTTCTGGAAACATCTCAAAGTCTGTGATCGTGAGCGCAATCACCGAATTAAGCCCACTATAGCTCTCACCCACATCTAGCTGAATCGATAGCGCCTTAGCCGCGTTGTACAACACTCGCTTATCAAACCCCAACACGTTTAGCACCTGCATCTCAATGATCACGGTCTTGTTGCCTGTGACGGTCGCCTTCACATCTAAATAGGAATCTTTAATCCCTTTGATCCGGGGGGCCTGGTATGGATCAAGAATCTCTATATCCTGGATGACTGGATCACCCTGATGCAAAATGGCATTGAGAAAGCTGATCAAAATGTCTTTGCTCTTCTTGGAGCCAAAAATTTTCTTGAAGGCAAAATCTGTCTTGGGATTAATAAACGGGCCGGCCATATACGATCGCTCATAAACAATCATTCTCATCGTACCAAGACTGACGGTAAACCTCACCCTTTTGGCGGTTCTTTCGACGGCTTGTCAGTATTCCTCTTATCGGTAACCACAACAGTTACATTACGGTTTGCCCCAGTGTCTCAAACGGTTGCACGCTCTACATTAGATACATGCAGAAGAGACGAGCCAAGTTACTCAACT
This sequence comes from Phormidesmis sp. 146-33, assembly GCF_052939515.1. Classification (NCBI taxonomy): domain Bacteria; kingdom Bacillati; phylum Cyanobacteriota; class Cyanophyceae; order Leptolyngbyales; family Leptolyngbyaceae; genus Phormidesmis; species Phormidesmis sp. 146-33. Next base: position 123,752 of record NZ_JBJPHU010000003.1, on the reverse strand, counting down.
TCTTCTCTCGCACTCCAATCAATCGCGACTCTCTCAAAGGTAAACAAGATGACTATGATGCGTTGGCAACCCTGGCAAGAAATGGACTCTGTACGCCGTCAACTCGATCGGATGTTTGATGATTTTGCCCCTCTACGTGAAGCCATGAAGATCAGCGAACCCACTTGGACACCCGCTGTCGAGCTTTCGAGCAATGATGCCGAATTCGTGCTTCGCGCCCAGCTTCCTGGCATTGATGCCAAAGATGTCGATGTACAAGTTGGCCGCAACGCGATCGCTCTCTCCGGTGAACACAAGTTCGAGAACAAGACCGAAGAAAACGGCTATTTCCGCTCTGAATTCCGCTATGGCAAATTTCAGCGGGTGATTCCGCTCCCGGCTGCGGTGCAAAACGATCAAGTCAAAGCCGACTTCAAAGATGGTGTATTGACCCTGACCCTGCCTCGCGTCCAAGCCGTCAAGCCCTCCGTTGTCAAGGTCGATCTGACTGGCGCAGACACAACCGCCCTCCCTGCTGAAACGGCCCCACAAGCCCCTCACGCAATAGAGAACGCAGAAACAAGCGACGTTTGGCAAGGCTAGGAAGAAGGGATGAGGGATGAAGGATGAAGGATGAAAGGAAGATAATTAGGATTTGGAAAGGTGGGTTCATCCTATCGAAGAAGTTCTACTCATCCCTCATTCCTCATCCCTCATCCCTCCCAACCGTCCCCGGTTTGGTTCGGTAAACACGCCTTCATAGAAAGGCAGAACGTGAACAACATATAAGGTAGGGGATTGAAGATTGCTTTGGTGGCATTGAAGGTACTGCGCTGACGACCCGACTTGCAGAAGTGCGATCGGTGGACGACCCTTGAGTCCTGGCCGCCCCCCTTTGACGATTCTGGCTGCTTGCCAGTCCCCTACCCCCCTACTCGCTTAAGATATTTGATGGAGCCAAGGCACTGATATGGCAAAAGTTGTTGGAATTGACTTAGGTACTACAAACTCCTGCGTTGCGGTGATGGAGGGTGGCAAGCCCACTGTAATCGCCAATGCTGAAGGATTTCGTACGACTCCCTCTGTCGTTGCGTTTGCGAAAAATGGCGATCGCTTAGTCGGTCAAATCGCCAAACGGCAAGCGGTGATGAACCCCGAAAATACGTTCTACTCGGTCAAGCGGTTTATTGGTCGTCGCTTTGATGAAGTGACCAACGAAACGACCGAAGTTTCTTACAAAGTTCTGACTGTCAACGGCAATGTGAAAATCGATTGCCCTGCGGCGGGTAAGCAGTTTGCTCCCGAAGAAATTTCTGCCCAAGTTCTGAGAAAGCTGATCGAAGATGCCAGCAAGTATCTGGGCGAAACGGTGACTCAAGCGGTGATTACCGTTCCGGCATACTTCAATGACTCTCAGCGCCAAGCCACTAAGGATGCTGGCAAGATCGCAGGTGTGGAAGTGCTGCGGATTATCAACGAGCCGACGGCAGCATCGCTGGCTTATGGGTTAGATAAGAAGAGCAACGAAACAATTCTCGTCTTTGACTTGGGCGGCGGTACGTTTGACGTATCGGTTCTCGAAATTGGCGAAGGCGTGTTTGAAGTGCTGGCGACTTCTGGAGACACTCACTTAGGTGGGGATGACTTTGACAAGAAGATCGTAGACTTCCTGGCTGGCGAATTTCAGCGCGCAGAAGGCATCGATTTGCGGAAAGACAAGCAGGCTTTGCAACGTCTGACGGAAGCGGCTGAGAAAGCGAAGATTGAACTTTCCAGCGTTACGCAAGCGGACATCAACCTGCCATTCATCACGGCGACTCAAGACGGGCCCAAGCATTTGGATACAACCCTGACTCGCCAAAAATTTGAGGAACTCTGCTCTGATTTGATCGATCGCTGCCGCATTCCCGTCGAAAATGCGCTTCGCGATGCCAAGCTCGACAAGAGCAAGATTGACGAAGTGGTGCTGGTGGGCGGTTCGACTCGGATTCCCGCCGTTCAAGAAATCGTCAAGCGTGTCTTGGGCAAAGATCCCAACCAAAGCGTTAACCCGGATGAAGTGGTGGCAGTGGGTGCAGCGATTCAAGCGGGCGTTCTTTCGGGTGAAGCGGGAACCGAAGGTCTGTTGCTGCTCGATGTAACTCCGCTCTCTCTGGGTGTCGAAACCCTGGGCGGCGTGATGACCAAGATTATTCCTCGCAACACCACCATTCCCACCAAAAAGTCAGAAGTCTTCTCGACCGCGGTGGATGGTCAAAGCAACGTGGAAATTCACGTTTTGCAAGGTGAGCGGGAGATGTCGAACGACAACAAGAGTCTGGGAACCTTCCGCTTGGATGGCATTCCTCCGGCTCCTCGTGGCGTTCCTCAAATCGAAGTCACTTTTGACATTGACGCAAACGGCATCTTGACCGTCGGCGCAAAAGATAAGGGCACTGGCAAAGAACAAACCATCAGCATCACGGGTGCTTCGACGCTGCCCAAAGATGATGTCGAACGGATGGTGCGCGATGCCGAGCAAAACGCTTCGACTGACAAAGAGCGGCGTGAGCGTATCGACCTGAAAAACCAAGCAGATTCGCTGGCGTACCAGGCTGAGAAGCAAATGAGCGAGTTGGGCGATAAGATTCCCCCTGCTGACAAAGAGAAGGTGGATGGTCTGGTCAAGGATCTGAGAGCGGCGATCGCTTCCGAGGACTTTGACAGAATCAAGACGCTAAACACTGATCTTCAACAAGCGCTCTACGGCATCACGACCAATCTCTATCAACAGTCGGGTGGCGGTGCGGCTCCGGGTGGCCCTGATGAAGGGGTTCCGGGTGCAACGGGTGCGGCTCCGAGTGGTGACGATGTGATTGACGCTGATTTCACCGAGTCCAAGTAAATGTAATAGGGAATGGGCGATCGTTCATTCCTGACTTAACTTAAAAGATTGAAGCTGGTAGATTTCTCACCGTTGAGGACTACCAGCTTTTTAATTGACTACAGTTGAATAGTCTTCTTGTCGTGCAATTCCTCCAGGTGAATGAGTGAACCGTCGCCGATGACAATGTTGAACTTCATTAGAGACCGTTGCACTTGATAGCCTGACAACACTCGAATGATTTGGTATTCAGTCGTTAAATCGCTGCTACCATCCCATTTGAGAAGTGCCAGTTTCGTCGAGGCAACTTCACTCAGTTGTTCAATAAACTCGTCCATCGGATCGATCACGTCTGAGAGAATGCCAGAAGGCATAAAGATAAACCGCTCTTGCAAATCCAAGGTAACGGTGACTTGGTAGCGTCTCACTAACGAGCATTGCAACTCAAAGCTAAACGAAACCGAGTCAGGAAGGTGTCTCCTAACGGCCATGTTGTTTTATCCTCTCTATTTAGTTCAAAGAGGATAGGAACGCTGACGGCTCAAACGTTCCCCCATCGTATGAAGTGTATGCAGGATCTTGATTCCAACCTTTCAAGATCCCATCGCAAAGCAGACGTAGTACAATCATGAACGCCTCCGAAGTTAGTTAGTGTAACTTTGGATGGAAGTCCTCGGAGTCTGATTGCCTAGATCAGATTTCCGGGGCGTGATATCCACCTGCGGACATCTTACAAGAGTTTTTGTTTTTTTGGAATACTGAATTTTTGAGGAGAGTATTGTCTTCAGATCATTCAACGAACTGCAAACTTCCCGTCCACTGCGACTCAACACACAGATATAAATTATCGTCCCCGTCCCATAGAGCAAACTTCCCAGTAAGTGATACACCCCATCAAGTTGTCCTAAGACAGCTTTTGCTTCTGTGCGAGTGAAGACGACGGGCAAGCAACGGCACGGATTTGATCGACTAAACGCAATGACTGATTCATTGGGGACGGGAAGGGTTACTTTCTCCTACCTTAGAATCGAAAAATCTGAGCGCCATTCGGTATAAGTACCGAAAATGGGGGAGTTATGCGGTGCAGATTCAGTATAAATCCTAAAAAAACGGGAGTTATCCGGTTTCCAGGCAGCATAATTTGCTCGTGGAGGTATTTATCCTGATTGGGAGAGGTTCCAGCCGCAGAAATAATAGTTAGGCCTCTTGCAGATTAGATGGCGAAAGCCTTGAGCCGAAAGATTTGGAGCTAAATCTGCAAAGTTGGCTTTCATTTTTAGTCCAAAACCAGAGCAGCCAGTAGTTTGAAACGTTGAATTTTCGTTAATGTGCAAGAGGTCTAGTTATGCCGCTAATTTATCTGTTAAGACGTAGTTATAAACATCTGAGTTTTTGCAATTATGTGTATTTTTTCCGCTTCAGTTTCATTGGTAGAAGGAACAAAGATCTTTGCGAGATGTTCTGCGGAATCAAAACAATTTTTGGTCTATAGCATGGCGTATGAAGCAGACCAGGATATAGCGATGATTCTGCCGTTGCCTGTTGGTTCTCATGATGAAGATACAGCCGTTCGTTTTATAGCTTTGGATGGTTATCCGAATTTTTTCGATGATATGTTAACTGCCTTTCCTGAATTGATGCCTGAGCTATCAAGGTCATTTTCAGGGGAAGGTGAATGTTCTGCTTCGGAACTGCTGAAAGTCCATGAAGTAGGCGATTACAATGCGAGTTTCATCCCTACCCTAGATGACTTTGGTCGTTTAGACCCTCAATTCAAGTTATCAAAGCAAGTTTGGGATCGTTTACCCAAATATAAAGATTATGGTTTTGCTGTATTCAAGTTGAAGGCATCTACTCGCAATCAACAGCAATACATCCAAGCGACCGAGAATAATCCTTATGCCGATCACTGGTCGAGATTACATTCTCGCTTGAACACAACACATCCAATGGCATTTGAATTTATCACTCGTTCACCTAATACACTCTTCTTCCCTACGATTCACATTCATGATGGAGAAGTTCATAAGGAGGCAAATTTTGACCATCATTTGTATTATCAGGGAGACAGCTTCTCCAATTCGGCTACATTGCTAAAAGAAATTAGCTCAGACAAACTCGCCGCAGAATTTATGGATATAACAAAGACAAAGGGGGTAGTAGATAGTGACCAGGGATGTCATGCTATCGTGATGTCAGGTATATTGCCGAATCAGGACACTGTGCTTTCCACGGTCTAACAACTCTATTGGAGCGGACTTTTGAGATTTTCGTATAAAAGTTTAGCTTGACTTTGAGCCGCTCAATAGGAACGTTAGCCTGCTACGTTTTAGGTTGTGGCGGTTATCGTAAAGCTATCTGTCAGTGTTTAGTGTGGAGTGAATTGCATCTTGTTTTTCATCAGCAAACTCAGCCTGTGCAGTTATGACCTCATCTAAATGGTCAACAAGCCATTGATCCAAAGACTTCAAAGCTTTACCTAGTGACTGACCCAACGGTGTGAGTTCGTACTCCACATGCGGAGGCACAACCTGAAACGCTTGACGCTTGACTAATCCATGCTCTTCTAGACTTCTCAAAGTTTGCGTCAACATTTTTTGAGAAATTCCCTCAATTTGTCGGAGCAGTTCATTATTGCGACGTGGTTGATCCTTCAAAGCAAACATGATCAATAGACTCCATTTGTCGGCGATCAGCGCGAGTAAGTGTCTAGATGGGCAAGATTCTGCGAAGAGATCGGCAACTCGTTTTTCTGTTGGTTGTGTCATAAAAGCATGGTTACTAAAAGGTGCGTACTTGTCTCCCAGTTCCTATCAACTTAAGCTACTGATGTCAAGACATTAGTGGAGTGATGGACTGATGAATTCTGATAAACTCATCACGGTTTTTGGTGCGACTGGAACACAGGGAAATGCAGTTGCTAAAAAGCTTTTACAGGAAGGTTGGCAAGTTCGTGCGGTGACGCGAGATCCCAAATCAACGAAAGCTCAAGCCCTTTCAAAACTGGGTGCTGACATTGTTTCGGCTGATTTTGATGATTTTGCCTCACTGGTCAAGGCTCTAGAAAATGCCTATGGCGTTTACAGCGTTCAACCTGCTCTAACGACCCCAGGAGATGTGGGTCAGGCGCGGTGGGGGATCGCGGTTGCTGATGCAGCTTGGATAGTGCAGGTACAGCATTTTGTCTATGCTTCCGCAGTTATCGATCGCGCTAAAGGTATACCAGGTTTGGGGTCAAAGCGAGCCGTTGAAGAACGCATTGCAGAATTATCGCTTCCAGCAACCATCTTACGCCCCGGTTTCTTTATGGAAAACTTAACCACCTATTTCCCGGTACGCTCAGATGCTGACGAGTTGACTCTATCAATTCCTTTTCCACTTGATCGTAAACTTCAGATGGTTGCTGTTGATGATATTGCTGAGGTTGCTGCCGCAGTGTTTGCAAACCCTCAAAATTATCTTGGGCAAGCGATCGAAATTGTTGGGGATGCCATGACGTTGGATGAAATGGCAGCGTCATGGAGTAAGATGGCAGGACAACAATGCAGTGCAGTATCTATTCCCCTGGATACGCTTGCACAGTTTTGGTCACAAGGAGTACCGTTATTTCGCTTCATTGGGGAGGGAGGATGTGATGTAGATGTTACTACCACTTCTAAGGAGATAGCGAGGCTCTCCTTCCCTGAATGGTTACAACGTGTTGGCATTGTTGCCGCAGGCTAACAATTGCAATGCAGCGGACGGTTGAGAGAGCTCGGTTTATATTGCTCCCCACACGGCAATGAAAAGCGTAGTCTCAGGGTTAACTGTTGCAGTAAGATCAAGCAGCAGTCTAACTCTTGAATTATATCGATGGTTGATAAAATTAAAATTTATAACTCTATGTCCGAGTTCTATACTTCAATGGGTGGAACTCTAGAGCAGGACGCTGATTTTACTATACTCTGACGGGCTATTGATTTTGGTTTTCCAGGTGGGTAAAAATCAGGAAGCCGTCTACCCTTGTGAAAGCCTTGATTCAACTAACCTTCACGACTGAGGACATTGAACAACTGCATTACGAACGCTTTCATCATCCCCATCCGCGTGTCCAACGAAAGATAGAAGCGTTGTATCTCAAAAGTCAGGGCTACCCGCATTGGGAGATTGCCCAATTGATTCGGGTTACGGAACCAACGTTGTTGAGTTATTTTCGGGATTACCAAACTGGCGGGATCGCCCAACTCAAAGAAATCACCTTCTATCGACCGCAGAGCGAACTGAAACAGCATCAGGAGAGTTTGGAGGCATACTTTCGAGTCCATCCTCCGAAAACGTTGGCACAAGCGGCAGCCAAGATTGAGGAGATGACTGGCATGGTTCGCAGTCGGGAGCAAGTGCGCCGCTTCCTCAAAGGAATGGGGATGAGTTGCCGTCGGGTCGGCGCGCTGCCTGCAAAAGCCGATCCCGAAGCCCAAGCGGAATTTCTAAAAAAAACTAGAACCCCGGTTGGAGGAGGCAAAAGCAGGTAAGCGAGCCGTTTTCTTTGTCGATGCGGCGCATTTTGTTCTGGGTGCTTATTTTGGCTTTTTGTGGTGCTTTGAACGCTTGTTTGTCAAAACGGGTTCAGGACGGCAATGCTTTAATGTCCTCGGTGCCCTCAATGCGGTCACTCATGAACTGATCACCGTCACCAACGAAACCTACATCAATGCTCAGAGTGTTTGTGAGTTACTCCATAAATTAGCCGCCTTGGGGTTGAGTATCCCGATCACTCTGGTGTTGGACAATGCTCGGTATCAAAAGTGTACGTTGGTGATGGAGGTGGCTCAAGCTTTGAACATCGAACTGCTGTATCTGACAGCGTACTCTCCCAATCTGAACTTGATTGAGCGCCTATGGAAATTCGTCAAAAAGCAGTGTTTATATTCGATTTACTATGCTGACTTCAATGCTTTCAAGGAGGCAATCACTTCTTATCTCAACCAGTGTCATACGACTTATAAACCAGAATTAGACTCATTGCTAACCTTGCAATTCCGATCTTTCAAGAAAGCAAAGTCTATCCCCTGACAAGGTATAGCACAGCCAGCAAAAATTCTATACAGAGATCTTTACCCCAATCTTTACCCCAACCTCGTTGAAAAAAACCCAACAATACCCGACGCAAAAAAACAGGACTGGCTGAGATCAAGTCCTGAAAGGCTTATCCCGTAGGCGAAACGGTTGATTTTCCTGAAAGCTGGTGACAAGACTCGAACTTGCGACCGGCTGATTACAAATCAGCTGCTCTACCAACTGAGCTACACCAGCACATCCTGTATTCTATCAGATTGTAGGCCGCCCTCAAAGGGTTTGGGAGGTCGTCACCCTAAAGTTGAGCCACAAAAAAACGATCGCCCTAAACCAACCAGTTAAATTCCAGTCCTTCTAAGACGATCGCTGCTTTACACCTTGGCTAACTCAGCTTCTGGAAGAGTTTCCTGGGGTTCAAGCTGATCCAAAATTGTGAGAAATTCTTGCTCAAAAATCACCTGAGCGCGGTTGGTGCTGCCTCCGATGTAGAATTTGCCGTCTTTTTGTAAGCCCCAAATCTGGGAGTGAGACACATAGCTCATCATCGTGCTGATCATCAACAAGCCAAATCCTAGATAGACGATCGGCACGCCAGGGTCGGCTTTGATTTGGAGTCCAGTGCTACCGATGATGTCAGCGATCGCCAGAGTCACGCCTTTGACCTCGACAGACATGCCTTTGCGAACGGTAGAAAGCAGCTTGCCGTCTGTGTCGTAGACAAGTAGTAGCCCCTGTAGATCTCTAGCTACGAGAGAAATACCATCGCTGAGATCCGGCTTAATCGGAATCCAGGTGCCCCAAATTCGGCTGCCAACTGCGTCGAGCTTGGCCATGGGAAATTGTAGAATCGGACTTTTGTTAATTTTGACCTGGACGGCGGAGATGGCCCAGTCTGCTTGATAGAGTGTTACGCCGTTGTGTTTGAGGGGTTGATTGACGTGAATGGTTTTGCGATCGACTTCCTTACCGTCGTTGTCCAAGACTGAAAGATCGGAGTAAAACTGATCGATTTCGCCTGTGGGCAAGTAGTCGATCCAGAAGCGATTGACTTTCACGGCCCAATCCTTGGGAAACTGTGGCTCTGCCCAGGGGCCCGCATCGACGATGTTTTTGATCATAAAAGTGCCGCCACTAGGGACAACTTCTTGAGCAATAAAGCCCGTCATTGCGCCGACGATGCCCCCGATGAGAATTAGCATCATACTAATGTGGACAATGATTGGCCCAATCCGCCCAATGATGCCTTTGCGAGCATAAAATTTGTCTCCGTCTTGCCAGACTCGATAGCGGTTTTTTTCTAATAGCTGAAGGGCACGATCGCTCAATGTTCCTTCAAATTCGGCACTCAGGGCAAACTTGCTGAATTGGCGGGGCTGTGTGTAAAACTTGCTGGTGTTGCGAGTAAACCATCTCAGGGCGGGTAGCTGACGCACAAAGGTACAGGCTGTCAAACTAGAGCCAAACAAAATCAACAGCGCCAAATACCACCAGGTGCGATAGACGTGATCAAAGCCAGCCGTGAGCAGCACCTTCCAGGTCAAGAAGCCAAACAGGGCGGGGTGTTCGGGGTAGTTTGATTGGTAAAATTCCAGGGATTGTCCCTGCTCGATCACAGTGCCTGCAATGCTGAAGACGGCGATCGCTAACAGCAAGACGATCGCTAACCTCAAATCTGCTAACAGCGGCAACAGTTCTTTTTTGAAGTAGCGTCTGGGCGGCCCCGATAGCTTGGTGAAAAAGGAAGTTTCTGTCGTCATTTTTATGAGAAGAATTTTATGAGAAGAAGTCTATTCTAGAAAGTAGGGAAAAAACGCCGAATCCGACCAGCAGCGCCCCACTAACGGGATTGATCCAGCCTGACCATTTTCGCAATTCCAAGATTTTTTTGATAGAAGCGGTGAAGGTTCCCGCTAACACTAAGGGCGCAACGTATCCCGCTGTGTAGCAAAGCAGTAAGCTTCCACCTAAAACGGGATCTTTTGTCGTCGCAATCCAGGTGAGCAGGGTGGCTAAAACGGGAGTGCTACAGGGAGACGCGACCAAACCGAACGTCAAGCCGATTAAGTACGATCGCACCCCTTTGGGCAGCTCTTCAGAAATCCAGTCGGTGGCTCCGATCGAGGGCAATCTCAACGGCAGCGCATTCAGCAAATTTAAGCCCATGATAATCGCGACAAGACTGACGGCGATCGGGAGTCCGATACCAATCTGGCCATACACCTGCCCAACGACTGTGGCAAAAATTCCCAGACCTGCCAGCGTAGTTGCCAGACCGAATGAAAACCAGAGTGACTGGGTAGCTGCCTGAAGCCGACTTTTGGTTTCGTAGCCGCCGATGTACCCGATCGTAATGGGCAACATGGACAGCGTACAAGGAGTCAGACTGGTGAGCAACCCCGCCCCAAAGATGATGCCAATGCTCACGGGAGTTATGTGATTTAACTGATTTGAGACGATCGTGTTGGCAAACTGAGATAGCTCGTAAAGTTGGGTTTGAATATCTAACATGGGAGCCGGGTGTAGAAGTGTGGGAGGGGCGGATTGCAGAAATCTCTTTGGCTTCGTGCTGAAGTCTTCTGCCCCCCAAGCTGCCAATTCTGGGGGACTTTGAGACAGGAATTTTTGCAGAAAGTGGACTAGTTGAATTAGAACAATCGACGGTTTAGTAAATTACTCTCATTCTACTGTCCGCCTCACGCCTCACGCCTCACTTAGCTCGCCGCGATCGCTCAGCCTTTTTAGGAAATGGAATCGTTTTAGAAGCAGGACGATCGGTGCGAGGCAAAGACACCACTTCCGCTTCACTGCTTTCTCGTGCGACTCGGATCAACAACGCCGCCGCCAGCAGACTAGCAATCATCGAACTGCCGCCATAGCTAAAGAGAGGAAACGGCAACCCTGTCGTGGGTAAAGCTCCCGTCGCGACCGCAATATTCAACAACGACTGACCGACCATCAGCACCATCACCCCGATCGCCACCAGTCTATGCACGATCGATCGCGCTTTTCGAGCCACCATCAGAGCAAACGTCGCATAGGTGAGCAGCAGTCCCATCAGCAAAATGCCGCCAATCAAGCCAAATTCTTCGGCAAACACAGCATAAATAAAGTCAGTGTATTGGATCGGTAGATAGAACAATTTTTGCTGAGATAAGCCAAACCCCGTACCAAACGTGCCGCCAGACCCAACCGCATACAGACTTTGAATCAACTGATAGCCGTCTCGCATCGGGTCAGCCCACGGATTGAGAAACGACATGATCCGTTTGCGCTGGTATTCTCGAAACGTCACGCTCACCATTGCCAAGAGCACTCCCGCTCCCGCTGTGCCACTCAAATAGAGGTAAGGCAACCCCGCCGCCAGCGCAATCAGCCATAGCGTCATGCCACAGAGCGCCGTTGTGCTCAAGTTTGGCTGAAGTAAGATCCCCACCAGCAGCACGCAGAAAATGCTGATCCAGGTCAAGCGCACTGCCCAAGAAAGCCGCTCCCACTGTCCAAAAATCCGCGCTCCTTGCAAAATCAGAAAGGGTTTGATCAATTCTGATGGCTGCATGAGAAAGGGCCCCAGCGGAATCCAGCGTGCTCCGCCATTGACCGACGTTCCGACTCCAGGCAGCAGCGTCACGACAATGCCCCCCAAAAAAATCAGCAGCAGCCAATCGGCAACGCCCAAAACATAGCGAAGGGGCACATGCACCAGCACGTTGAAGCCAATCATACCGATGGCGATCGCCAACATCTGCCGCTTTACGTAGTACAGTCCGTCTCCATACTCTGCATCGCCCACCGGATAGGAAGCCGAAAACATCACCGCCAACCCCACAAACAGCCAGAGAAAGGTCAACCATCGCAAAATTCGAGCTTCAAAGGCCCAATCTGCCGCAGTGGTATCTAAAAAAGGGATCAGTTGGCGCAATTTCACAGCGATCGTTCTCCCATCTAGTGATCTTTTGAGGGTCGAGTCTGAATTTTAGGGCTGAATCAGATTTCTAACTCAGTGTGAATTTTTAGAAAATCTAAACAAAAGTAAATTTGATGAAGTTGTTTCGCTTCGGTGTTTCGTCTTTTGTGCCCCAAGCTGCCAACTCTGAGGGACTTTTGGACAAGACTTCTAATTCAAAGTTCCTCATGGCTAGAGGGCTTTTTGAATTGACGACCCCTTGGCGGTATCTCGAAGCGCAGAACTTCATTCAATCTGCGTTAACTTCAAAACCCAAAACGGTTATCGGTTTCTCAGTTCTGCTTCGAGTTTGTCTACGTCGTCTCTGAGAAAAACGGTCAGCCGTCCCGAATAAGCCAGTCCCTCTGGAGTTTGGGCAATTTCTAGCCAATAGGCGTAGCGGCTTCCTTTGCGAAGTTCTCCCTGAAGTGCGGCGAGGAGCGGATTTTTTTGAGCGACGGCCTGCTGGATTGCAGTTTCGCTGGGGTAGGAATAGATTGGTTGGGCGCGATCGTAGTCCTGAAAAACCTCCAATCCATAGATCGCTCTCAGAGATTCCTGAAGCCGATTTTGAGTCACGCCGTTTAGCATGTCAAAGATTGTCAGCCGCTGACTGCGAATGATTCTGGCGTTAGGAGAAGACTTAATCCTCCCAGGCGGAAGCAGCGACGCTTCAAAGGTAAATCGTTGGGCCGCCGAAGCGCTTTTGGTGATCAAAAATTTCTCGCCTCGCCCCGGTCGCAAAGTCGGATTGGCCTTAATCCAGGCGGCCACCTCATCCGTCGTCTGTCCCGGTAGTGCCCTCGCGGGAGCAGCCACCAAACCCAACAGCACGATCGCCCACACCACAGATTTCAATCGATCGACCTTCATAAAAACTCCACCACAACAAGTCATCACTTTCCCCATTTCGAGACTCAAGACAAATCAACCTTTCATCCCTCATCCCTCATCCCTCATCCCTCATCCCTCATCCCTCATCCCTCATCCCTTTCTTCTACGGCTCGATCGCCACCTTCACCACTTTTCTCGCTTTCATGTCTTGAAACACCTGTTCTAAATTTTGAAGCGGTTGGCGATCGCTGATCAAAAGCTCAAACGGAATCGCCTCACTCGCAATCAGGGCCAGCGCCGATCGCACAAACTCTGGCGTATTGTGAAACACCCCTTTTAAGGTCAGTTCATTGTAGTGGAGTTGTTCGGTATTGACGGTAATTGTTGTGTCGCGAGGACAGCCCCCAAACAGATTCACGGTAGATCCCGGACGCGCACAAGCGATCGCCGTCTCCCACGCAGCCGGAACGCCCGTCGCCTCGATCACAATATCAGCGCCCCAGCCGTCGGTCAGATCTCGCACCAGACTCGGCACATCGACCTGTCGATAATTGAAAGTTTTTGCGGCTCCAAACTTTTCGGCAATCTGCAATCGAGGATCGCTACCGCCAAACACAAAGACTTCAGTCCGTTGAGCGAGAGCCGCCACAAACATCAGTCCGATCGCTCCATCTCCTAACAAAACAACTCGATCGCCGGATTTGGCATTCGATCGAGCGACTCCATGCAACACGCAAGCTAACGGTTCAGTCATCGCGGCCATCGCATCAGAGAGATTGTCTGGAATGGCTAAAAGATTTTGCTGAACGATCGGAGCAGGAATTTTCAAATACTTGGCAAAGGTGCCGTTGTTGAAGGTCAGATCGGTGCAGAGAGAATATTCTTGTCGCTGGCAAAAAAAGCACTTGAGACAGGGAGCCGAATTGTTGGCAACGACGCGATCGCCCACCTGCCAGCCCGATACGCCGTCTCCTAGCGCGACGATTTTCCCAGCCGCTTCATGACCAAACAACGTGGGTGGCTTGAGCATTTTGGCATGTCCGCCTCGTCGCCAAACCTTCAGATCCGTTCCACAGGTAGTCGCGGCTCCGACTTGCAGGATCACTTCTCCCGGTGCAGGCGTGGGATCAGGAACAGTCTCCAATCTCAGGTCTTCTTGACCGTACAGTAAAGCTGCTAACACGAGCGATCGACCTTCTTTACGCAATGTTCAAAAATCTTACTGGATCTTGCGCCAATTAGCTGATCTCCCTTGACCGAGCGTGAACCTAAGATCGGTGGCCAAATCTCAGTATATTTACCTGAAATGTCGCAACCTCAGTTTCAGATTTCTCTCTACGAAGAAGATTTTGCTTTATGGATTGAGCAAACAGCCGCCAGCTTGAAGAACGAAGCGTTTGATCAGGTAGATATTCCTCATATGATTGATGAACTCTCCGCTCTGGGACGCACCGAAAAGCGAGAACTCAGGAGCCGATTAGACTGCCTTCTAGTTCATCTTCTCAAGCGAGTCTTTGTGGATAGCAGTAGTAAAAATAGCGCGTGGGAACGAACGATCGCCGACCAGCGCAAACGACTCAAGTGGCTGATCGAAGATTCACCGAGTTTAATTTGCTACATTGACGAAATTTTTGCCGACGCTTACCAGGATGCGTTAGCCGAGGTGCAAAGCACGTATCGCAAGACTAGATTTCCTGATGAATGGGGGTGCGATCGCAGTGTGGAGACGCTACTTTCAGCCCAGTTTTGGCAAGATTAGATTTTGGCAAGCTTAAGAAATGCAGAATGAATTTAGCCTCTAAATTGACTGTTCATCACTCTGCAATCCTAAAGTGAATTCGATGGAGTTTTCTCGCTTCGTTGTTCAGCGCTTCTTGCCCCCCAACCCCCCAATTTTGGGGGACTTTGAGACAATAATTTCTCGTTCAAAGTCCCTCACTTGTGGGGGATTTAGGGGGCTGCGCGGATTGGTAACCGTAGCGAAGGATTACCATCGAATTCACGTAAATTGATGCGCTCCGTCAGCCTATTCGTAGATCCAGGAAAGGATTGTAGGCTGCCAGTTCACCAGTTCTTCTTCTTTAAACCAGAGTGCGATCTCACTTTGAGCCGTTTCGGGCGCATCCGATCCATGAATCAGGTTGCGACCAATGTTTGCGCCATAGTCACCCCGAATTGTGCCCGGTTCAGCCGTGAGCGGATTGGTTGCGCCGATCACTTTTCTTGCAGCCGCAATCACACCATCGCCTTCCCAAACCATCGCGACGACGGGGCCAGAGGTGATGAATTCAACCAGGCTGCCAAAAAAGGGACGTTCTTTATGCACTCCATAGTGCTGTTCTGCGAGTTCGCGGCTGACGTTCATAAACTTGAGGCCGACGAGGGTAAAGCCTTTTGTCTCAAAGCGACCAATGATTTCGCTAATCAGCTTGCGTTGTACACCGTCGGGCTTGATTGCTAGAAATGTCCGTTCCACAGAGGCGCTCCCAGGAGAGTAATTTTTACAAGATCAGATTAGCTTAGAACGGCGGCGATCGGGAGGGAGGAGGGAGGAGGGAGGAGGGAGGAGGGATGAGGATGAGGGAGGGCTGGCTTTAAAGTCTTCTAGAATTGGCAGCTTGGGGGGCAGAAGGCTTCGGCATCAAAGCGAAAAAGCCCATTATCGAGATCGATCGCTTTGAGTAACTCGCGAGGGGTCACTTATCTCGGAGATCGATCGCTGGAGAAAGGGGTTGCCGACGGCGACACGGGGAAGGCGATGCTTAAAACTACAGAGAATCTCCCAGGAAATGGTGCCGAGAGTCTTGGCCCAATCGTCCGCCAAAATCTGCTGGTTGCCATCTTGACCCAATAGCGTCACGACTTCGCCTTCTTGTAGAGCGGGAATGCTGCTCACATCCAACATAATCTGATCCATCGTGATCGAGCCGATTTGGGGCACCCGTTGACCTCGAACCAATACTGTCAAATGATTAGAAAGATTGCGAGGAATGCCGTCTGCGTAACCAATTCCGACTACAGCAATTTGCGTTTCTTTGTCAGCGACGAATCGATGCCCGTAGCTCACTCCGGTTCCTGGCTGAACGGTTTTGACCTGGGTGACTCGCGCTTTTACTTGCATGACAGGCTTGAGATCAATCTGACCTCTTAAATGGTCTGCGGGATAAAGTCCATAGATGACCAGTCCCGTTCTCACCAGGTCATAGTGCAGATTGGCATCGGTCAACGTGGCTGCTGAGTTGGCGAGATGTAGACGAGGGCGATGAGGATTGGGCGCAGGCGAAAACCCACAGGCTTGAATAGCAGTTTCGTAGCGCTGCTGTTGTTGCCGCATGATCGTGGGATCAGGGTCGTCAGCCGTGGCTAAATGAGAATAGATGCTGGCGATCGCCAAATTGGGTAATCGCTGTACCAACTGCACAAATTCAACTGACTGTTGCCACGGAGTGCCTAATCGAGACATGCCCGTATCTAACTTGATGTGAACGGGAAGCGGCGATCGCGACAGGTGACTCATCGCTTCGGCAAACACGAGGGCCTGCTTGGGCGTACACAGGGTGGGTTGAAGCTGCCAGTGAGCGATCGCTCGAATCTGTTCGGCTGTATGCGTTGCGCCCATGAGTAAAATCGGAGCGTTGATGCCCGCTTCTCGCAGCTCGATCCCTTCGGGAATGGTTGCGACTCCCAGCCAAGTGGCCCCACTTTGCAAAACGGTTTGAGCGACGGTGACGGCTCCGTGTCCATACGCATCGGCTTTGACGACGGCCATCAGCTCCGTCTGCGCCGCCAGCAATCCACGAATTTGCTGAATATTCTGTGAAAGCGCGACCAAATCAATCTCAACCCAGGCCCGCTCTCGCTGCATCAGAGCAATGCTGGAACTTTGATCCCAACTCAACATGACAGACTCCTCTTACACCACACACGATTTGATTTCTGCAATCGTACTTCTCCAAACTCTGAATGGTCTACCCACTCCACTCTGACTGTAAGACGCTTTTGTGAGAAATCTGGCAGTCTAAATCTGCAATCAGAGACAAAATAGAAGTTGAATCGGCGATCGCCATTTGTATAGAACGGGTAAATTTTTAAAGGCAGAACTTGTGTAACCAGCAAGAAATCTCCCCAATCTGGGAATCTTATGGGCAAGTAGGGGGCGATCTCTGCGTAAAATTGCGGGACTACCCCGCTTACTAAGTTAAAGACTTTAAAGATCATGGCCTGTTTAATCTCCGCATACTGAGGCAAACTGTAAACACTTGACAGGGGCGCATCGAATACACGGTACGGGACAAAACGCTACATGGAACTGATCGACCAGCAATACGCCAGAGATGGGGTAGGACGAAAATTTCTACGATGGATTAATCTTCGTCCAGAAGAAAGCGAACGCACGTTGCTCATGTTTGCGTTCTATACTACGACGGCGATCGGTCTGATGTGGCTCGAAGCCAGCGCCGTTGGACTCTTTCTCGAACAGTATGGTGCAGCCAATCTGCCGATCATCTATATTGCCAGTTCTGGAATTAGCGTCGGGCTAGGCTTTCTTTATTCGTGGCTACAAAAATATCTGTCACTGAGGCGAGTCATTGTCCTGATTGCGCTGTTGATGGCGCTACCGTTGTTGTTGTTGCAGTTTGGGCTGAGTTTTCCGGCGGGTGCGGCGATTAGTGGCATTATCGTTCTCAAAACGACGGTATTGTTGCTGCGACTGTGGCTAGAGGCGATTTATGTCTTGAATGACCTGAATGCGTCAATCACCGCCAATCAGCTTTTTAACATTCGAGAAATTAAGCGGACGTATCCCTTGATCAGCAGTGGGGTACTGGTCGCCGATATTGTCAGTGGTTTTTCATTGCCGTTTGTGTTGGCGGCGTTGCCTCGCGATCGCGGCATTCCCACCGTCATTGTGCTCTCATTTGTGATGATGCTGATCGGCGCAGGCATCTTGTCTTACCTGTGTCAAACCTACCAGCAGTCCTTTCCCGCTTCTCGACGCAGAAGAGACGATCGCCAGGTCGAAAATCGTCAGGAAGTTCGCGGTAAGATGCGGCGCTATGTCGGGCTGCTGGTTGTCTTTTTTATCATGGCGCAGGTGCTGTTGTTGCTGGTCGATTTTCAGTTTCTCAGCCAGCTTGAAAGACAACCCGAATTTTCTGCCCAAAGTGAGAAGATCGCCAGCTTTCTCTCCGTATTTAATGGCGCGCTGGGGATTTGTGAACTGATCGCTCAATGGCTGTTCTCAAGTCGCGTGATCGAGGCGGTGGGAGTGTTTCAGACGGTGATGGCCCTGCCTGTTGTCGTCGTACTAATGACGATCGGCATCGTGATTTGTGAAATCGTCGCGTCGGCACCCCTACCGATCTTTTTGGGACTGGTGATGCGTAAGTTTTTATACGAACTGCTGCACTACACCCTGTTTGCCAGTGTGAGTCCTGTGTTGTTTCAGCCAGTGCCCGAAGCCGTGCGGGGAGGACTCCAGGCTAATATTCGCGGCATTGCGGAACCGATCGCCACGGGTGCCACGGGCGTTGTTTTATTCTGGCTGGTCTGGTTGACGGAGCAAGGTGAAACGGAGCGGCAGTGGCAAAATTTGATTTTTGGGGTAATGATTCTCCTGGCGGTGGGCTGGTGGGTGGCAATCTACTTGCTCAAACAGGATTACGTCAAGCTACTCGTCTTTAGCGCCGGACGGGGACAACTCAGCGGATCAGATGTAGACTTACGAGAACTCAAACGCGCCGTGATCGAGGCACTAGACAAGCCCGGAGTCGAAGCGGACAAGCGATCGTGCATTGAGCTTCTCAGCCAGATCGATCCCAAAAACGTCGGTGAAGTGCTGGCTCCCTTATTAGACAAGCTCACGCCCAGCTTGCAGCAAAAAAGCCTGGAGGTGATGATCGCGCATCCCAGTCTGTCTCATCTGCCCTCGGTCAAAGATCTGATCACCCAAAAGCCTGCCCCCGAAGTCATGGCCGTCGCGCTGCGCTATATCTGGCTCACCGATGAAAATCCGGATATTCGTCAACTGCGATCGTACCTTCATCCCCAAATCGACCCGATCATTCGCGGCACGGCTGCGTCTCTCATGCTCAAGCAGGGCACCCCCACCCAAAAAGCGGAAGCGACGAATGCGTTGCGGCTAATGTTGACTCACAAGCACAAACAAGAGCGGGTGATGGGCTGTCGGGCGCTGGGTGAGGCGGTTTATTTGCAGGCGTTGCGGCTTTACATCCCCAATTTGTTACAGGATAAATCGCTGCCTGTGAGATGTGCGGTGCTGGAAGCGATCGGAGCCACCCGCTTAGAGGAATACTATCCGTCGCTGTTGAGAGGTCTGAGCTACAAATCGACGCGCAATGCTGCCCAGAGTGCCTTGGTGAAGCTGGAAAACGATGCCTTAACGATGTTGGTCAGTCTGGCCGAAGATGTCCACCAACCCAATCTGGTTCGTTCTCACGCCTGGAGCGCGATCGGGCAAATTGGTACCAGAGAAGCGATCGAGATTCTCATTGCCCACCTCAAAACCTCCTGGGGAGAAACGCGCCGCAATATTTTGAGAATTCTGCTAAAAATTCCTTTAGAAAAAGGGATCGAGGCGGTGCTGGATCGGCTGGGACGGCGAGGTGTAGAGCAGTTGATCGATCAGGAAATCATGTTTATCGGTCAGATCTATGCGGCACTGGTCGATTTGACTCCAGAACGGGCGCGCGGACAGGAAGCAGATCTGTTGAGGCGATCGCTGCGAGATCTTCCCAGTGATGGCATCGATCGACTCTTTTTGTTGATGAAATTTCTCTACTCGCTCAACTCGATTCAGGTGGCTTCTTTTAACCTTCAGTCTGGCTCAAAGTCTAATATGGCCCAGGGTTTAGAGATTTTAGACAACACCTTAGACATTCCCAGCAAACGTGCGCTGTTAGCGATTTTGGACAGCAACCGAGATGTAGACAAGCTGCAAAGTCTAGCGGGAATTGTGGGCTATGAGCCGATGAATCCGCACAATCGCCTTCGCTATCTGCTAGATTTGCGTCACTTTTTATCAGACTGGTCGCTGGCCTGCTGTTTTCATCTGGCGCGTCAGTCTCGTTGGAGCCTTACCAGTGAGCAGATTCTCGCCTGTCTCAATCATCCCAAAGGCTTTGTGCGCGAGGCGGTTTTGTCTTATTTACAGCTTGCCTCTCCCAGTGCGCTGATCCGAATTTTGCCTATGTTAGAAAATGACCCGGATCGTTTAGTCGCCAGCCAGGTCAAACAAATGATGGAAGGGCTAAATCTAGGGCAAATTCCCATCCGACGATTTCAAGACGACGACGATATGCCCAGTACGGCGGAATTGGAGCCTCTGTAATGAGGGATGAGGGAGGAGGGAGGAGGGATGCATCGTCTTGGACAGGTATGATTTTGAGGCAGGGAATCAGGGATGAATAATCAGCAGACAACGATGATGAATGGCCAAACGATCGTAGACAAGCTTTATGTGCATTACTGGATCAACAAGCGGCTAATCTCTAAACCGATCGCCCTACTTCATCCCTCATCCCTCATCCCTCATCCCTTCCTCATCCCTCATCCCTTCCTCCTCCCACTGTCATGCTAAATAGCTTTGAACGTCTGCTACTGGTTCGAGGAGTCCCCATCTTTCAGGAATTGCGGGATGATTTTCTCGTGCGGTTGGCTTCGATTATGGATGAGCGCTGCTTTAATGCCAAAGAGGTGATTATTACTCAAGGGCAGGAGGGGCGATCGCTCTACATCGTGGCGCAGGGCATGGTAAAGGTACATATTGGCGAACAAGAATTGGTGCAGTTAAAGAAGGGGCACTTTTTTGGGGAGATGTCGCTGTTTGATGCGGAGCCTCGGTCTGCGTCGGTGACGGCTTTAGAGCGGTGTGATTGTCTTGTCTTGACCCAACAGCAGTTATATGAAGCGATCGACGAAACTCCCGGTATCGCCCTGAATATTATTCGCATTCTCTCTCGTCGCATTCGCGAACTCAATCTCAAACTCAACGCCAAAGATCACGAATTGGGAATGCTCAAAAGCAAGCTGGATCAGGAGATTTATAACGAGCCTGCACCACGATCGCAAAAACTGAGATAGATGGGGCAATTTTCAAGAGGGATTAGGTCTCAGGAATATCCTTTGAGTAAAATCAGCCTACAAGGAGCAACTTTTATCCCTACATCAGAGCAAAAAACGCAGTGCTTCACTCTAGGTTGCTGGTTTACTAAACTTTACTTACAGGCATATGAACACAAAGCTGATCCATTACTCAATTGCTGGAATTCTTGCAGGAACCATCACACTTTTGAGTGGAACTGTATATGCTCAAGAAGTGCCCAATCTTAAAAAAGAAATGCCCTACGCACAGGCAAGAGAACTGTTGATCAATAAAGGATGGCGAGCGATCGAGATTCCAATCCTCCAACGTGGCGATCAACTCTTTGGTGCAACAAAGTACATCGTCAAGGAGCTTGGTTATAACGAAGTCGTTGATTGCTCAGGAACCGGAATGGGATTCTGTCGCTTTGAGTTTGAGGGGCCTGATGGACGCAAATTAATTGTCATCACAGTTGATAACCAGAAAAAACAGCAACCGATCGTATATCGCTGGTCAATTGAAGCGCACGACAAAGCGATCGACTAGTTCCAGTTTTTCGGTAAATCCAATCAACCCAAAGATCAGGTCAGGAGTTTTACTTTATCGGCGATCGTAACCAGCGTTCCACAAGTTTGAGGCTTGCTTCAGTACTGAGGCTCAGATAGAAACGAACCTCTGTGGTTGGCCATTGTTGCCCCTCTAATGTGAAGAGTAGATATGTAGATTAATCTCTGGAGAATGTGAATCACCGAGTCCGTGCCCCTTTCAGCCAAACTCAGTATAATCCCCATAAACCACTGCATCTTAACAGACTCTTAACAAAACTCACTTAGATAGCAAGACTATCGCCAAATTGAATAAGCTTTGTTATGGTATGCAGTACAGTAAGTTGCAGGCTCTACCCAAACGCTCGATCGAGGATTATTCTCGATTTTGTAATCTTGGCATCTTTACGAAATTTTGCGTAAGTGTATACATAGTGAGGCTAATACACCAAATTACGCAGATTAGGGCTTAAGCGACCCAGCAAAGTTGTGGAGTCATAGTTGTGGAGTCATAACTATTTCAGGCATTAGGAATTGTTCTGGCAATCTAGGCAGGAACTAGAGCAATCATCAATGCGAGCAACAAAAGGGCATCTCTCCAGATAGCACAAGATTATCTACCAGACTTTATCAACTCTCCTAAATCTACAGTTCGTGTGATCTAGCGAGTTCTATCTAAGTGCAATTATCAAAGGGCAAGCGTAGTGGTTATCAATCGAGCCATTGCGATCGTAAAAAGCAATCCGAAGTGTAATGCTATGTCATTATAATCATCCTGATTGCGCTTTTATAACTTGCTAATGTTATTTGCATGACGAATAGAAAAGGGTGTTTCACCAGATAAAAGTCATCTATTTTTGGCTTTTTGACGGTCAAGGATCAAGCTGTACCAATCGAGGTTTTAGCTGATGAAGAATCCAACTTCTAAACAACGCTCTACTTCTATTTTTTCCAAACTTCTCAGGCTCAATTTCTCTTATTTTTTCTTAAGCCGCATTGCATTATTACCAGGAAGAATTAAACGATATATCTTCTTTAGCAACGATATTATTATCTTTGTTGTTGCGATTTATATTGCTCTAAGCTTACGCTTTGAAGACTCCTCCGTTAAAGAACAAATTGCGCTTTACTCTTCGACGATCGTTCTGGCGATTCCTGTTAAATTCTGCATCTTTTATCTGACAGGCATGTATCACTCCCTGCTGCGTCACACCGGAGTCGAAATCTTTGGTTTGGCACTCAAAGCCGTGGTGATCAGTGAAGGAGCCTTGACCGCGACCTGTGCAGTGCTGCAATTTAGACCCCTGCCGCGATCGGTGCAAATCATCTCTGCGCTGGTGACCTGGGTGCTTGTCGTTGGCATCCGCTTTTTGATGAATCACCTCCTCAACCGGGTCGAGGCTCCCACTCCCACTAAATCCCCCACTGCTCCCATTTCGCCACAGCCCCAACGCCTGATCATCTATGGTGCAGGAGCCGCTGGATCTCAAATCTTCCAGGCCTTGTTGCGGGAGCATACTTATGATGTCATCGCATTTGTAGACGACAATGCAGCAGTTCAGGGGCGCTTGGTTAATGGGCTGCGGATTTATCACCCCGACCAGTTGCCAACCTTGGTGCCTCGCTACGAGATCAAAATGGTGCTGTTGGCGGTTCCTTCTGCCACCCCGCAAGACAAGCGTCGCATTTTAGAATCACTCAAGGGGTTGTCGATCGAAGTCAAAACCCTGCCGACCGTTGCCGAAATTCTCACCGGAAAGGTGTCGATCAAACAGATCCGAAATGTAGACATCGCTGACTTGTTGGGGCGTGAAGAAGTGCTGCCTGACCCCGGATTGTTGGGCGTAAACATTACAGGAAAATCAGTCCTGGTCACAGGGGCCGGCGGATCGATCGGCTCAGAACTGTGTCGCCAAATTGCTCAACAAAATCCTAAAGTACTGGTTTTGTATGAGTTGAATGAGTTTGCGCTGTATTCGATCGACATTGAACTCGCAGAAGCCTATCCTCAGATTCCTCGTGCGGCCTGTCTGGGGTCTGTCACCGACGCAGAACGGCTCGAAGAAGTCTTGACCCAATACGAGGTTGAGACCGTCTACCATGCGGCCGCCTACAAACATGTTCCGCTCGTCGAAGCCAACTCTGCTCAAGGCATCATTAATAATGTCTACGGCACCCTTACCGCCGCTCGTACCGCCAACAAATGTAAAGCCAGTACGTTTGTGTTGATCTCGACCGACAAGGCCGTGCGCCCGACGAATGTCATGGGAGCCACCAAGCGATCGGCCGAACTCGTCCTCCAGGCGTTAGCGGCTCAACCCAAAACCTACACGCGCTTTGTCATGGTGCGATTTGGCAACGTCTTGGGCAGCAATGGGTCGGTAGTTCCTCGATTTCGCAAGCAGATTGCAGAAGGCAAACCGATCACGCTGACGCATCCTGATATCACCCGCTATTTTATGTCTATTCCCGAAGCGTCGAGGCTTGTGATCCAGGCGGGGGCAATGGGCAAAGGAGGCGAAGTCTTTTTGCTAGAGATGGGAGAGCCAGTCAAGATCTACGATCTGGCCACCCAAATGATCGAATTGAGCGGTCTGGTGCCGGGTGAAGATATTGAGATTTTGCTGACGGGTTTGCGTCCAGGCGAAAAGCTTTATGAAGAACTTTTGATCTCAGGCGAGAATGCGATCGAAACCGACCATCCCAAAATCTACGCAGCTAGAGAAAACATGATTCCCTGGCGAGAGCTTGAGCCACTTTTGAACAAGTTATTTCTCGCCGCAAACCAAAAAGACACACTAGCGATTCGATCCATTCTCAAAACTCTGGTGCCTGAGTACAAACCTCAACAGCACAATGCCCTAGTTATGAAGCAGGGATGAAGTTGCAAAACGATTCAAAATTCAAGCCGGATCTGACTCCTCACCCCTTCCTCCGCAAAACCACGACCGATCGCCGAAAAATTCATGTAGTTTCCATGACGCTACGCGATCCGTCCTGATACATTCACTAACCTTCTGTATCAGTATTCAAGACTTTTAAGAACAAATCGTCATTCACCTGCCGATTCTGATCCGATGCTCACACTCGTTCACTTTTTGATGGCTACCGATCTGGCGGAAAATTCTGGACTCTGGACTCTGGACTTTGAACTTTATACCCAATCAATTTGTTAATGCGACAGATCCTTCGCCCCCTAAATCCCCCATTCTGGGGGACTTTGAGAATCCGAGACTTCTTTGGCTTGAAGTCACCCACACGGGGGGGATTTAGGTTGCTCTCCCAGATCTGTAGCGCTCAAAGATCAATTTGGTATTAGACAAATCAAAGCTTTCGTCTTCTGTCTAAGGTCTTCCGTCTAGCGTCTTCCCACCGTCTTCCAACGTGCCCGCTGTCGTCGCCATCACTCAGAGAATGGATGTAGCGCATCCGGTTCGACCGTTCTGTGGTTTATGAGGTTTTTTTATGCGTGTTTCAGTTATCGCACTTGGCGCTATTACGGCTCTATTTGCCCACGAACTTATTGGTAACGATGCCGTTACTCCCAGCGCCACGTCTTCTACCGCTAAACCCGGCAACAAAGACGCAGCCAAGCCTACAGCGCCTCCTCAGCTCCCCCAGGCGATCGCTCAACCAGAAACACTGCCCTCGCAGACATCCGCAAGGTCGGCTGGTGACAAAACTCTAGATCTTCTCCCCGCAGACCTGGCCCTCAGTGACTCCGCTAATCTGGGTAACGCGATCGATCTGCCGCCTCCCCTCAAAATTTCTGCAATGCCCTCCGTCGATCGCTCGATCAGTGTTGACCAGTTGCCGCTAGATGCGATCGTGTCGGCCTCGGTGCAGTCTGACAGCAAGCCTGCGCCCGCCAAACCACCCACCCCAGCAAAACAGCCTGTCGCGACAAAACAGCCCGTCGCCGCAAAGTCTCAAGCTGGGCTGACGGATATTCAGAATCATCCCGCACGATCGGCGATTCTCTCTCTCGTCAAGCAAGGCGTGGTGAAGGGCTTTCCAGATGGCACTTTTCGCCCCGATCGTCAGGTGACTGATGGTGAATTCAAAGGCATGATGCAAAAAGGACTGCAAAAAAGTCGAGAAAGCGTCGAAGCGTTGGATACACCGTCTAATGTCGTGTCCCGCGCTGATGCTGCCCAATTTGTCTACCAAAAAATAATAGCTCGCTCCAGTGCAGCCGCTTCTAACGCCATGCCGCCAGCCCCAACCCTGGTTGCCTCATCTAGCGCTGCCCAAGCGGTTCAATCCAGACCGCCCCAGACCTCCCCTCAAATGAGCACTGTCAGCATTGCCTCGTCTAGCGTTGCTCAGGCGGCTCAACCCAAACTCCCTCAGCTATCGCCTGGAATTGACCCCAATCAGCCGTCCAATATGACTTCGCCACCTTCTCTGATGGCCGCCGCCTCAAGCGATGAGTCTTATACCCTGGGGGCAGGCGACAAAATTAAGGTCGATGTGTTCAATGTCCCTGAGTACAGCAAGGATTACCAGGTTTTAGTCAACGGAACGCTCAACCTGTTTCGGATTGGCAGCGTTTCTGTAGAAGGAATGACCCTCAAACAGGCAGAAGCGGCGATCGCGGCAAGATACAGCAAGTTAGTCAGAAAAGCGCTGATTGATGTGACGCTATCGGCACCTCGCCCCTTAAACATTGCGGTTGCAGGGGAAATTGGCCGTCCTGGCTCTTATACGATGCCGTCTGACAATGGGAAGTTTCCCACGATTACGCGCCTGATTCAGCAAGCGGGCGGTATGACTCAAGCGGCAAATCCCCGTCGAGTGGTGGTGACCCGTCCGCAGCGATCGGGCAGCAATCAAACCTTTGACGTTAACCTCTGGGAGCTATTTCAAACTGGAAACCTGAGCCAAGACGTGACTCTGCGCGATGGCGATACGGTATTTATTCCTGCGGCGACGGCGATCAACCTAGCGGAGTCTTCTCAGTTGGCGGCGGCTAACTTTGCGACCGATAAAACTCAGCCTCTAAACATTGCTGTGGTCGGGGAAGTCGCTCGTCCTGGGCCTTATGTGTTGACCAAAACAGGAGGAATGCCAACCATTACTCAGGCCGTTCAGCAGGCGGGCGGCATTACTCAAATGTCCAATATTCGTCAGGTTGAAGTGCGTCGAGCGACGCGATCGGGCAACCCTCAAGTCATCAAAATTGACCTCTGGCAGCTTTTGCGCTCCGGAGATTTAAGTCAAGACCTGATTTTACAGCAAGGAGATACGATTTCGATTCCGACTGCGACGGCTTTCAACCCAGCGGATGCGGCCCTTCTAGGCTCACCTAGCTTTGCTCCAGTCTCGATCAAAGTCAATGTTGTAGGCGAAGTCGTCAGACCTGGAGCAGTAGACGTACCGCCGAATACGCCATTAAATCAAGCGCTCTTAGCCGCAGGCGGATTTAATCGAGATGCGCGCAAGGCGACTGTAGAACTGATTCGTCTCAACCCTGACGGCACGGTTTCTCGTCAAGCAGTCCCCATCAATCTGGCACAAGGGATCGATGCGAAGGGCAATCCGATTCTTCGTAACAACGACATTATTGTGGTCGATCGCTCTGGGCGGGCAAAGGTCACCGACACTCTAGACTCAGTTCTGGGGATTGTTCAGCGGATTCTGCCGTTTGGCGGTTTGCTGCGGTTTTAGACAAGAAGGCTCGTTTTCGCTCTCTGGTTCCAGCCATTCATTCATTTTCGAGAAGTCGCGGCTCGCTGATCAACACGGTGAGAATCGTGACAGCATCCGATACAGGTCTACGCAGGTACTCTCATGGATACTCAGTCAAACTCATCCCACAATCCCGCTGAGGGTAACGGCAAGCTGCTCTCGATTCCTGATTATCTGATTCAGCCCAGCCTTAGAGATGAGGAAGAAGACATCGGCTCTCAACACCTGTTTGGGTTGCTGCGGCGCAGAGCGCTGGTCATTGCGGGGGTAGCCGTTGTCGCCATCAGTATTGTTTCAGTTATGGTGGGCAAGCAGACTCCTCAGTTTAAGGGCGAATTTCAACTTCTTGTCGAACCGATTACGGCTCAAAGTCTGGATCAGGTGACTCAAGAGGGAAACCAAACGACCCAAAACAATGGTCTGGACTATCCCACGCAGATCCAGGTGCTCTTGAGTCCCAAGACGTTGGAGCCGATCGTTAAGCAGATTCAGGCGCAGTACCCTGAGATTGATTACGATACTCTGATGGGGGGACTCTCGATCGAACAGCCCAAAGATACCAAAATCATCTCAGTCTCTTATGTAGACTTACAGGGCGATCGCGGCGGAGACATTCTCACCAAGCTCTCTCAAGGCTATTTGCGCTACAGCCAACAAGAGCGACAGTCAAACCTGCGCGAAGGGATTAAGTTTGTGGACGGTCGGATTTCCCAAACGCAACGGCGAGTAGACAACCTTCAGCGAGATCTGCAAAACTTTCGCGAAAAAAATAATTTTGTTGACCCAGAGACGCAGGTTGGACAAGTTTCGGGTCAACTCAACGGTCTGCAACAACAGCGCCTCGAAACTGAAAAGTTATTGGCTGAGACACAAAGATCTTTTGAAAATTTGCAGGGCGGATCGGGCGCGGTCGCAGCGTTGGCAGCCGATCCAGCTTATCAAAGTGTAGTCGGTCAGTTACGGGAGATCGATAGCAAGATTGCGATCGAGACTGCCCGCTTTCAAGATGACACGCCTGAGATTGATGCCTTACGGACTCAACGGCGAAATCTACTTCCCGTCCTGCGGCAAGAAGCCCGTCGAGTGTTGACCAATAAGATTGCGGATATCAATACTCAATTGTCGATTCTCCAGGCTCGGCAACAGTCCAATACCAATGCTCAACGGGCTTTAGATCAGCAAGGAAAGCGCCTCCCGATGGTGGCCCGTCTCTACACCGATTTGCAGCGCGATCTGACGGTGGCAACAGACAGTCTAAAGCGCCTTTTGGAGGTTCGAGAATCGCTCCAGATTCAAGCTTCTCAGCGAGATGTCCCCTGGCAACTGATTGTGCCTCCCAAACTGCCCCTGTCTCGTGAAGATACGCGAGCGCGAACGCTGTTTATTGGCGTGCTGGCAAGCTTACTGTTGGGCGTGGCGATCGCTTTGATTGTGGAACGGATGGATACGACCATCAACACGATCGATGACTTGAAGAAACAAGCTAAACTGCCGCTCTTGGGCAATATTCCTTACAATGCCGAGCTTCGCACTGCCAAAATTGCGACCATCATTCCTCAGCTACTTCAGTTAAACAGTCTGGGCAAAATCTTTAATGGTCAGTCGCAGTCACGCTCTTATACGCATCAGGTTTTTCCAGAAGCCTTTCGCTCTCTTCACACCAACATTCGGCTCATTCGGTCAGAGGCTCCGATTCTCTCTCTGGTGATTGGTTCAGCGATGCCAGGAAATGGAAAGTCTACGATCGCGACCCATCTGGCTCAGGCCGCCGCCGCAATGGGACAACGGGTTTTGTTAGTCGATGCTGACCTACGCAATCCTCAACTTAACAATCTGCTTGACTTACCCGAAGCGATCGGACTGAGTGATCTCATTGCTACAGACCTGCACCCCGAACAAGTGATTCGTCCGGTTTACCAGGTGAGTCCCGCTTTAGTGGGCGGAGGGGAGACACTACCAGAGCCAACCGCCGAACAAAACCTTTACGTGGTTACCTCTGGGCAAATTCCAGTAGACCCCACTAAGCTGCTTGCGTCGCAAAAGATGCAGCAATTAGTAAATTATTTTGAAACCGTGTTTGACTTAGTAATCTATGACACGCCGCCACTATTATCTTTAGCAGACAGCAGCCTTTTGGCAACTCATACCGATGGGATGATTTTGGTGGTTGATTTGGGTCAAACCGATCGACCTGAGATCGCTCAAACCCTAGACACTCTGAAAACGGCTCGTATTCCAATTTTAGGAATGGTTGCCAATCATTCTAAGTAAATCACTCTAAGTAATTGTGGATTTAATAAAATCGACGATCGCGTAGGGTCTGTTGGGCCATGCGAAATGCACCAATTCCGATCGTTGGCGGTGCATTTCGCTATGGTTCAAGACACCCTACAAAGTTCAATATTGCTGAATTCTCATTCCTTGGTGAGTCACTGTCTGTCAGATTCCCCCTAGTCTCTGAAAAGGCGGAAACCCGATGCAATTGGCGATTCGCTACACAACGTCACTTTGCGATCGACTGACCAGTGCTAGTACATTTCTAGTAGGATGGGCATTTCTAGTAGGATGAGTATTGCCTACAAACCCCCTTTTGTCTTCTAACAAGTCTGAAGAACGTGCTTTTGTGCCCCGATTTGATCAGAAGGCAGAGCGTTAAAACCGCAGCTACTAAAATAAATCCGCCGTCACGAATTATAAATTTCAGATAAAGGTCACTAACTCAAGGATTGCAGACAGTGTTCACTCTACAAATTCTCAGGCTGTTTGAAACTATTTGCACTCTAAAAGCCGTTTCAGTATTCTATTTTTCTGTAAAGGAATAGTACATTATCGCCTATTTCAAGCTTTTCAGACCCCATTCTTCTGTGAAGCCTTCATGAAGACTGCGGATTCTACGGATTTTGCTAGTTAGTGGTATTGAGCATCACAGTGTGCGAACTGTCACATGATAGAGCGTTTCAAATATGAGGTCTTCATATCACTTAACCCTAACTCACGCGATCCAAAACTGAATAAAGTATATCAACTCTTGTGGAGTGGGCTTCGACGGTCTTTTTGATCTCAGTCTCTCCCACCGTAACCTTTGTTTCGTCGCATTTCGCGGCTCAGGAGGTCGAATTGCAGAAAAGGTGTGATCGTAATCGAAAGCGCTCTAAGCGACGGGCGATCTATTGCCCGGTACATGGCTGTCATCTACACAGCGTTAGTCAAAAATATTCTCTGTTTGCCGATCGAGCCGAACAGCTTCAACAGCGCGGAGTGGGACGAAAAGCCGCCTTAATGTCAATGGCCGCCCACACGACCGTTTCTCTTAATGGAGAATGGCTGGAGGCTTTCTGGTGTGACGAGTGTCAACGAAACGAATGGTATCACGTCCAAAAACAGAATCACACCTATCAAGTCGCGCCTGCACCTGCTGAACTATGGCAGCAAGCGATCGGCGTAACTGATCCTCAAGGAAATCCATCCGTTGGGCAGTTTACCCGTCAGCAGTCTCGAACACTGCGATTTGATGGGGTAAAAGACTTTCGGTTTATGAGTTAACCAGCTATGCGGATGAAATCACGACAACTTTCTAGCCAGCGCGAATTGGTCATTCAATCAGGAAAGACTGAAAAGCACTATTGGCAAGACCTATGGCGGTATCGAGAACTGTTTTATTTTCTGGCATGGCGCGATATTTTGGTGCGCTACAAGCAGACTGCGATCGGCATGGCGTGGGCGTTGATTCGTCCTTTTATCACCATGATCGTGTTCAGTGTTATTTTTGGCAATCTGGCAAAACTGCCTTCCGAAGGCACAACGCCTTATCCCATTCTGGTGTTTTCTGGAATGTTGCCCTGGCAATTTTTTGCGGCTGCGCTCACCCAAACTAGCAACAGCTTGGTCGGAAATGCAGGCTTGATTTCTAAGATTTATTTTCCGCGTTTGATTGTTCCAACCAGCGCGATCGTGGTCAGCTTTGTAGACTTCCTCGTGTCGGGAATGGTGCTGCTCGGACTGATGGCCTGGTATAAGTTTGTTCCAAGTTGGCAGATTATCACGCTGCCCTTTTTTACGCTGATTGCCGCCGCGACTGCGCTGGGCATCGGACTGTGGTTTGCCTCCCTCAACGTCAAATATCGAGACATTGGGCAATTGCTCCCTTTTATTGTGCAGTTGGGCACCTATATTTCGCCCGTTGGCTACAGTAGCAGCGTTATTCCCGAAAAATGGCGCTTGCTGTATTCGCTCAACCCGATGGTGGGCGTGATTGATGGCTTTCGGTGGGCAATTTTGGGTAACCAAACCCCGCTTTATTTACCAGGGCTAGGGTTGTCGCTGGGATTGGTGATTTTGCTGCTCGTGACTGGAATATGGCATTTCCGAAAAGTCGAGCGCGTTTTTGCTGACATCATTTAATGTGAACTTGTGCCGATTCATCGAATAGGAGTAGAAAGCGTGTCTAACACGGTAATTCAAGTTGAGAATTTGGCAAAACGATATATCATTTCTCACCAGAGCAAGAAGTCAGGTTCTTATGGCACGCTGAGAGACTCGATAGTGGATGGCACCCGGTCGATCGCGCGTCAGATCTTTAAATCCTCTGAAGCTCGGCGCTTAAACGCTAAACGAGAAGAATTTTGGGCCCTGCAAGATGTCTCC
The DNA here is from genome assembly GCF_052939515.1 of Phormidesmis sp. 146-33. Lineage (NCBI taxonomy): Bacteria > Bacillati > Cyanobacteriota > Cyanophyceae > Leptolyngbyales > Leptolyngbyaceae > Phormidesmis > Phormidesmis sp. 146-33. Next base: position 92,094 of record NZ_JBJPHU010000003.1, on the reverse strand, counting down.
TTTGAAATCAAGCAAGGAGAATGTGTCGGCTTTATTGGGCGCAACGGCGCGGGCAAATCTACGCTGTTAAAACTACTCAGCCGGATTACAGAACCGACTCGCGGCTCAATTCGGATTGCGGGACGAGTAGCCAGCCTTTTAGAAGTGGGGACAGGCTTTCACGGCGAACTCAGCGGACGCGAAAATATCTACTTGAATGGGGCGATTCTCGGCATGAGCAAAGCCGAAATTACCCGCAAGTTTGATGAGATTGTCGCGTTTGCTGAAGTAGAAAAGTTTATTGACACTCCCGTAAAGCGCTACTCTTCGGGAATGTATGTTCGGCTGGCGTTTGCAGTGGCAGCCCATCTAGAGCCAGAGATTTTGATCATTGATGAAGTATTAGCCGTTGGAGATACCCAGTTTCAGAAAAAGTGTCTGGGAAAAATGGAAGATGTGGGCAGAGATGGGCGCACCGTCCTCTTTGTGAGCCACAACATGAACACCGTCGAATCTCTATGTACGCGGGGCATTGTGTTGAGCCAGGGCACCGTCCAAGTAGATGGAGATGTCCCAACAGCAATCAATGCTCACCTGGAAACCTCTCGCCAACTGACACGGGAAATTGCGCTAGCAGACCGCCGCGATCGTCATGGGTCAGGTAGAGTCCAGATGACCAGTTTTCGGGTGTTGAATAGCGCTGGTAAGCCTGTCACCCGTTTAGAATCTGGTCAAGACTACGATTTAGAAGTGGGCTATCACAATCACACGGGCGGCGTTTTACAGGATGTGATTGCTAGTTTCGATTTTCTCGATGACAAAGGCAACACGGTTCTCTTGTTTAGAACAAACTTCACCAACAGCAATCTGGTATTAGAACCAGATAGAGGATACATTCGCTGCCGGATTCGCAATCTGCCGCTGGCAAACTATCTCTATCAATTCTCAGTTTATCTGGCCTACCGCGACTCAGAAGTGCTGGACTACATTCCAGATGCCGCTTTTGTCGAGGTCGAAGGGGGTGACTTCTTTGGGACGGGGCACCATGCAAACTCCAAGCGCTGCAAGATCTTGTCTAAGTCAGATTGGCAAAGTCTGTCGGTTTATGCGGCTCAACAGTCGATCGTTCAGCACAGTTAGACGTGTCGTTCGCTCATCAACGAATGTAGCGAGGCTCAACTTTGAAGATCTAAACAAGAATTTGAGGACAATTACAGTGGTCTTAATCATATCAACAAAGTATTTCCCGCATTCTTGAGTAACTATAGAGGTAGCAAATACTGCCTTCAAGAGGCTTCAGGTGCATCAGTACTTCAAGGGTGCTTTCTAAGCTCACTCTTAATCCTCTAAAAGTTACTGATGAATACAACACAGTTAAGCACCACTCCCCTCACCACTAATCAAACGACAACATCCCAGTCCTCAAGCCTTTTGACCACTCAAAGTAGCCTCACCGCTAGTAGCGCACCGGGCACTGGACTGAGAGCCGAATACTTTGATAATCGAGACTTTACTAACCTGAAAGTAACCCGCACTGATGCAACGGTTAACTTTAACTGGGGGTTTGGGTCTCCCGATCGCACGATTGCAGCCGATACGTTTTCGGTGCGCTGGATGGGACAGATCAAGTCCCGCTTTAGTGAAACCTATACGTTTTCTACGACTTCAGATGATGGGGTACGACTGTGGGTTAACAATCAACTCGTCATTGATCGCTGGGGAAGTTCTAACGCCACAATTGAAAATCGAGGAACCATCACACTACAGGCGGGACAACTTTATGACATCCGTTTAGATTATGTTGAGAGTGGGGGCAATGCGCGATCGACGCTGAGTTGGGCCAGTGCGTCTCAGGTGCGAGAAGTGGTGCCTCAGTCTCAACTCTATACGCCTACTCCCGAAAGTCTGGGTAACGGACTAAAAGGTGACTACTTTGACAATATCGATTTTACTAACCTTAAAGTCAGCCGCACTGACCCAACCGTTAACTTTAATTGGGGGACGAGTTCTCCGAATGCGGCGATCGCGCCTGATACTTTCTCGGTGCGTTGGAGCGGACAAATTCAAGCACTTTTTAATGAAACTTATACCTTCCAAACGACGGCAGATGACGGGGTGAGGCTGTGGGTCAACAATCAGTTGATTATTAATAACTGGGTTGATCGCACCGCTCCAGTCACGACTAGCGGCACGATTGCTCTCCGGGCTAATCAACGATATGACATTCGTCTAGAGTACTACGAACAGCGCAATACAGCTTCGGTACGGCTCAACTGGTCTAGTCCAACACAAGGGTCGGAGGTGATCTCCCAGTCGCGCCTGTTTAGCAATGTGGCTAACGGCACCGCTGCAAACGATACCCTGAATGGAAATGACAGTGACAACATCCTTCGAGGTCTGGCAGGCAATGATACTTTGCGGGGTAATGGGGGCAACGATACGCTGATTGGTGGTACGGGCAATGACATTCTCGACGGGGGAGCAGGCACTGATACAGCCAGTTATGCAGACTCAATCAACAGTGTTGTCGTTAACCTGGAGAGCGGACTTGCCAACCGGACTGCTCGCCTCATGCCGCTAGGAGATTCGATTACCTACGGAGTGAGTGCAATGTATGCCACACCAGAGCCGCTGACGGGAGGATATCGTTCTGTGTTGTGGAGTAACTTCCAGCGCGACAGATTGGCGATCGACTTTGTTGGCTCTCGATCGGATGGCTACGACGGTTCTGGGACTCTGAGCGATCGCGATCATGAAGGGCATCCTGGAGACACGATCGACGTAATCACCTCCAGAATCGGAACCTTCCTGAACACAGGTCAGCCAGATGTCGTGATGCTAATGCTAGGAACGAACAATGCTTGGGGGTCAGATACCCCGGCTCAGATGGCGACAAAGTTAGGTGTGCTGATCGATCGCATTACCAGCAGTTCGCCTGATGTCACGGTGTTAGTTAGTTCGATTCCGCCTGTGCGTCCAGAAACCTCTTTTGGGGGTGCAGTCACGGCTCAGAAAGCGATCAACTATAACAACCTGATTCCAAATGTGATTGCGACTCGACAGGCAGCGGGTCAGCGGGTCAGATTTGTCGATATGCGGGCTTTGCTCACGGTGAATGATATTACAGCCCCGCCTCTGGATGTCGGTCTTCACCCCAACGTGAACGGCTACAGCAAGATTGGTAATGCCTGGTATAGCAAGCTGTTGAGCGAAGTCGGCACTTCTCAAGGCACGTTTAGCGTTGATCAAGACAGTTTGATCAGCATTGAAAATGTGGTTGGCTCGGCATTGAATGACACCTTAATTGGGAATGCAGGCGTAAATCAGTTGGATGGGGGACTGGGGAACGATCGCCTGGTCGGAGGCGGTGGTTTTGATCAGTTAACGGGTGGCGGTGGCAATGATACCTTTGTCTATCGCAACCTGACAGAAGGCGGAGATCTCATTACTGATTTCACGGCAACTGATACGTTCGAGATTTCAGCCGTCGGATTTGGTAGCGGGCTGGTTGCAGGGGTGAGTCTCAGTTTGAGTGCGGCGGCAACGGGTGTGCTCGTCAATGGGAATGTTGCTCTCGGTAACGGCCCTACCTTCTTGTACAGTAATGGGGTGTTGCGGTTTGATGCTGATGGACGTGGTGCAGGCAGTGAAGTGACGATCGCGACCTTGCAGAATGCTCCAACAACATTAAGTATCAGTCAACTTCGGATTGTCTAGACGGTCAATCTACTAATACCAAATTGATCTTTGAGTGCTACAGATCTGGGAGAGCAACCTAAATCCCCCACTTGTAGAGGACTTCAAGCCAAAGCAGTCTCGGATTCTCAAAGTCCCCCAGAATGGGGGATTTAGGGGGCGAAGGATCTGTAGCATTCACAAATTGATTTGGTATAACTCCCTAAAGGGCTGTTTTTTGTCTGAACCTGGTTTCAAGGCGAAAGCAGCCCTAAAAATTATGTGGATTCGAGTGGTGCCTTTCGCGAAGCTCAACCCATCCTACAAACAATTCTTTTAATTCACGATCCTCAAATCGTCACCCACTAAGGTTGTCTACACTATGTCAAATCATCCCATTAGAGTGTTTATTGGTTCCGGAGAAGCTAGCTTACTTGAACGAAAAGTTTTAATCTACTCCCTGCGGAAACACGTTCAGCAACCTCTTGACATCTATGTACTCAACGGGACGCATAACGCAGTCGAGTTGAATGATCAGGAACCGTTTTTGGCTCCGATGTCTCTGCGCGTCAAATATCGCAACGCGACTGAATTTAGCTTGTACCGCTATCTCATTCCCCAACTGTGTAACTTCCAGGGTAAGGCAATTTATCTCGACTCAGACATGATTTGTCTCCGAGATATTCAGGAGTTGTTTGATACGCCCTTAAACGGCTGTGACTTCCTGGCAAAAAAAGAAAGCTACTCCCATTTGGAAGCCGGACTATGGGGACTGAGTGTGATGTTGATCGATTGCGATCGCTGCCGCTTTGATTTGGAAACGATCGTGAACGAGCTGGATCAAAACCTCTACGCTTACAGCGATTTTTCTTGTATGAGTCCAAAGTTTCTGGCTCATCATCCTTACCAGGTTGGCGAATTAGATGCTCAGTGGAATGTGTTTGATTACTGGGATGACCACACAAAACTCATCCATTACACCAACTTATTGACGCAACCCTGGAAACATCCCAATCACCCCTATGGAGACCTGTGGTTTCAGTATCTCAATGAAGCAATGACAGCAGGCATCGCCACCGAGCGAGACATTGAACTGAGCCTGGTGCGCTCCTACGTTCGTCAAACGATTCGCGAAGGAAACGCGCCCAAGCAAAGCCTAAAATCCACCATCAAGCCTGTGCTACGCCAGCTTAAGCAGACCCTGCAATCGTCCAACAAGCGCTGATTTATCATGCAATCCACGATTCCAACTTCACCCGCTCAGTTCTCCCAAGTACAAACCCTTTTACAACTAGAAGCAGACGCAATTTCTCATACAGCAAAACAACTCAATTCAGAGATTGTTGACCAGGCAATGAATTTGCTTCTCAACTGTCGAGGTAAGGTTGTCCTATCGGGGGTCGGAAAATCTGGGATTGTTGCCCAAAAGATTGCCGCCACCTTTAATAGCATTGGCACAATGGCGGTTTATCTCCATCCCTGTGATGCTTTGCATGGAGACCTGGGGATTGTGACGGCTCAGGATGTCGGGATTGTGCTGAGTAATAGTGGAGAAACGGAAGAACTGATTGCAATGCTTCCCCACTTAAAACATCGACAAGTGCCTGTCATTGCGATTCTAGGAAACCTTGGTTCGACCTTAGCTCAACACTCTGATGTAGTGCTAGATGCAAGTGTCGATCGCGAAGCCTGCCCTCTCAATCTTGCGCCCACAACCAGTACCACAGTAGCGCTGGCGATCGGGGATGCTTTGGCGATGAGTCTGATGTCGATCAAAGGAATCACGCCCGAAGACTTTGCCTTCAACCACCCCGCCGGACGCTTAGGTAAACGCTTGACCCTGACGGTCAAAGATTTGATGCATCATAACAGCCCCACACTGCTGCCTCAAGCTTCCTGGTTAGAGGTTTTGAAGGCGGTGAGTCAGGGCGGGTTAGGCGCGGTCAATATTGTCAATTCTCAAAACAACTTACTAGGGCTGATTACCGATGGTGATTTGCGGCGCTGGGTACTCAAGACTCCGGCCACTCAACTCGAAGCCTTGACAGCCGATACGCTCATGACAACCCAACCGATCGCCGTCACCCCCGATGTACTCGCCTATGATGCGCTCAAGCTAATGGAAGAACGCCCCTCTCAAATCTCAGTGTTGCCCGTTGTGGATGCTGACCAGCGATGTTTGGGACTATTGCGGCTACATGATTTGTTCCACAGCGGTTTGTAATTGCCGATTGCTACAGACGCTAAAAGTTACAGCATGAATGCCCCGGTAAATTCTATTCAGTGGGCTTCAACGATTTGCGCCAGAAGTCTAGTTTATGTTTGCGGAGTTGCTACCTCAATGAAGATACTTGCTGTTATTCCAGCCCGATATGCCTCCCAGCGGTTTCCTGGTAAGCCTTTAGTGTTACTTGACGATCGCCCAATGGTGCAGTGGATTTATGAAGCAGCCAGCCGTTGTCAGGCGTTTAGCAAAGTAGTCGTTGCAACCGACGATCAGAGGATTGCGGACTGTGTGCGGCAGTTTGGTGGAGCCGTAGAAATGACGAGCAGCCATCACCAGACAGGCACCGATCGAGTAGCGGAAGTGGCGCAGCGCTATGATGAAATGTCCGTTGTGGTCAATGTGCAGGGCGATCAACCCTTTGTTACGCCAGAAATGCTGGCTCAGTTGGTTAGTCCCTATTTGCAGGGCAAAACCCCCGACATGACGACGCTGGCTTGTCCGCTCGATCACGAAGCTGGATACACAGATCCTAATACCGTAAAAGTTGTTTGCGATCGCCACGGACGCGCCTTATATTTCTCTCGTGCTGCCATTCCGCATTACCGTTACGCAGGCACAGCCCCCGTGTTTCATCATCTCGGACTGTATGCGTTTCGTCGAGATTTCTTAGCCACCTATGCCCAACTCACCCCAACGCCGCTAGAACACTGTGAAGCCCTAGAGCAACTGCGCGTCTTAGAACATGGCTACGCGATTCAGGTCAGTCAAACTGAACGCATGATTTTGGAAATCAACACGCCCGAAGATTTAGTACAAGCCAAACGATTGATTGCTCAACCTGCTTAAAACACTGTTCTGAAAGATTGTGCTGCGATCGTCCCCTCTAACCTGTGTGACCAAGCATTTCAACTCATGAAAGTCTCCGTTCTGATTAATAACTACAACTATCAGCCCTATGTGGTTGATGCAATTGAGAGTGTACTCAATCAGTCTGTGCCTGCTGATGAAATCATTGTGGTGGATGATAAATCAACGGATCAATCGGCTCAACTGCTACAAGAAAAGTTTGGCAATCATGAGCGAGTCAAGCTGATTCTCAAAGATCAAAACGAGGGACAGCTTGCTAGTTTTCAGTCGGGTTTCGCTGCGGCTCAAGGCGACATTATCTGCTTTTTGGATGCGGATGATCTGTATCAAGAAAACTACATTGCGGAGATCATCAAGGCTTACAAAGAGCGTCCGACCTGTGATTTTCTATTTTGTAGTGCCGAGTTGTTTGGCAACGAACAGCGGGTTGTTAAATGCTACGAAACCGATCGTGACCTGGGCTATTCAAAGATCACAACACTGTGTAAACGAACGTGGATTGGGCATCGGACTTCTACGCTCTCAGTCCGCAGGCAAGTGTTAGAGCAATTGTTTCCCATCCCTTACTTAGAAGATTGGCGGCTGCGGGCAGATGATTGTTTGGTGTTTGGCGCGTCGATCGTGGGTGCTCACAAATTTTACTTAGTCGAGCCGTTGGTTAAGTACCGGGTGCATGGCAACAACGGCCACTATGGGCAGGTACAGAAACGAACTCCAGAGTACTTACAGAAGTATGAAGCGGCGCTCGATCGCTTATTCACCTTTCTTGCAAAACAAATCAATCATCCCAACAATCTTTGTGAACAGGCGGCGGTTGAATTTAGAACAATCCCTCATCCATCCGCTCAAGAACTCCAAACAGTGAACGCGGTGATTCGAGGCTGCAAAACGTCTCGCCTCAAACGGCTTACCATGCGGCTTTCTGTACAATCTCACTTTCTAATGCATAGGCTTTCTTAAAGCGCTGGTGGTGCAGCTTATGGAGAGATATGGCAATCCTAGAAAAATTATGAGATGCAACTCCTGGTTGACTGACAAAACTCCTGAAGCCCCCGTTTTTTGTAGGTTGGTGTTGAGCAACGCGAAACCCAACAGTCGCCTCTCTCACGTTGGGTTTCACCGAGTTCAACCCAACCTACTGGAAAAGATCTGTCAGTCAATCAGGATGCAACTCTCATTGAGATTAACTAGAAGCCTATCCCATTCTGACAACTGAAGTAGGACTGCTGTGGAATGAGAATTCTTTATGATGGACAAAGCTACGCATTACAACGATCGGGAGGCATTAATCGATACTTCGACAACATTATTCGACGATTACCCCAAGATTGCCATCCGACGCTCACCGCACCTCACCACGCTTCCACTGAGCATTATCCAACTCATCCAAAATTAAAAATTTACCGCTGTCCTGACTTCAATTCGTCTAGACTCGTCTCCAAGCTTGACTCATACTACTTTCGCTTCTTAAATTCTATTCGGCGTTTCGATTGCTTTCATCCGACGTACTATACAACGCTTCTTCAGCGTGATTTTAGCAGCTACTCCTGTCCGATCGTTCTCACAGTGCATGACTTCGTTCATGAGATTTTTGCGGCGACGATCGACCCAACTGGCGAGAAAGCGGCGGTCAAACGCAAAGCAATTCTTTCAGCCCAAGCCCTTATTTGCGTCTCTGAAAACACTAAAAAGGACTTACTGAATTTCTACCCTGTTGCTGAAGAAAAGGTCTTTGTTACTCACCACGCCTCTGACATCAACCACACCCTAGCATACGGATCTGAAGCGGTTCCTGAGCGACCCTACTATCTCTATGTGGGAAGTCGCAAAATTGATTATAAGAACTTTGATGGATTGCTTCGCGCCTTCTCTAAAGCTTTCTACGATCAGCCCGATGTTGCGCTTTGCGTGGTGGGTAATCCATTGAATGACGAGGAGTGGAAGCTCATTCATGACTTGAATTTGGCAGAAAAAGTAGAAGTCTATCAACAAGTGAATGATACTCACTTAGCAAAGCTCTACCGCTGTAGTATCGCCTTTATCTATCCTTCTCTCTACGAAGGATTTGGTATCCCGCTACTAGAAGCGATGGCTTGTGAAACTGCGGTCATTGCTTCTAATACGTCTTGTTTTCCGGAGGTCGTTGGGGACGCGGGTATTTTATTCAATCCGAGGTCAATTGCTGACCTGGCAGAAATCTTGAAGTCTTTTCTGACTGAAGTTGAAGCGAGAAAACGCTTGATTGAACGAGGAACCCAAAGAGTCAAAGCTTTTAGTTGGGACACAGCAGCGTCCAGAACTCTAGAAATTTATCGTAGCACCATTTAGCTCTTAGCCATGACAGATTTAGTCGTACAAACTCAATCCTCCACTGGGCGGCGCTGCCCTAAGTTAAGTGACCTTCCCGCTCCACCACTGGGAAAAACGGGCTGGCCTTGGACTGAAGAAAGCACTCAACTCCCTGATCACCTTCCTGATGGTCGTTCCTATCCGCTGATTACGATCGTTACCCCTTCCTACCAACAAGGAGCGTTTATCGAAGCGACGATTCGCTCAATTTTGCTGCAAGGTTATCCAAACCTGGAATACATCATCATGGATGGCGGCAGTCAGGATGAGACGGTTGAAGTCATTCGCAAGTATGAGGCATTTATCCAACAGTGGGTCAGCGAACCCGATCGAGGGCAATCCCATGCGATCAATAAGGGCTGGGCAGTCGCACAAGGGGATATCCTGCACTACTTAAACTCAGATGACTTGTTGTTGCCTGGGGCACTGGCTACGGTTGCTCACACGTTTACAGCCAATGAGACGGTTCAAGCGGTATCGGGCATTTGCTCAGTTCAAGACTTGCCGCTACTCCAGGAATTGCGAATTAAAGAGCCACGAGATTTTAATCTAGAACATTTCCTCATGGGAGTCGAAGGCCCCGGACAACCTGCTGTGTTTCTCACTAAAGAAATTGCTGCTAAAGTCGGGGAATTTGATGAAAGCTTACACTACACAATGGACAGAGAATACTGGACTCGTATCAGCCTGCTCTGCCCAGACATTCACGCCATCAAGTTAGATGAACGACTAGCAATCTTTCGATGGCGATCGGAGTGTAAATCAGCGCAAGGCTCTATCGCATTTGCAGAAAGAGTTCAATTGCTGGAGAAGATCTTTTCAAGAGCAGATCTCCCTGAACATGTGAAGCAAATGAAGCGACGGGCTTATACAGTGACGCTCTGGCCGATCGCTCAAAGCTTTAAACAAGAAAAGTTGATCAAAGAAGCCCTGGTCTACTCGTTGAAAAGTTTGTATTGGAATCCGAAGCTTTTGAAAGCCATGCCCCAGTTCTTTCGTGAACTACTGTCCAGTCAGTCTGCATGATTTCTGAAGGATTGGTGATCAATGCAACAGCTAACTGCTAACACAACAGATTTTCATCTAATTGGGTCACTGTAATTTAGGTAGACTTGGTTGAATTAACCATAGCCTTAAGCTGTCCTGATCCGCTTTCCAAACGGAAATTTCTATCAAGTCTACCCAGCATTCAGTCGTTATCCTTTGCAGTATCAATTGCAGTGTTAATCATCCTAAACTGCAACGAATCGTGAAAGCGCCTATTTTTCAGTATCCTGTAAACTTGTAAGTCCGATGCCCAAACCGAAACAACTGTTCATTCGTTCGTTCCCTCTGCCGCTGGCTGCATTTGAGCTAGACAAACCGGAACTACAGAACTTAATTGCCTGCCCCAATCCACCTATAGAAGCGCTGCAAGCAGGTCGAGCGATCGCGGTGCCTACCGGAGAGTTTGATGCTGGAATTATTCTAGAACAACTTCCCCCTGATTTTCAACCTGAAATTGTTGAACTATCCATTAGAGATCCCAGCTTCTTACCAGTGGGATTAGAAAAATTTAGCTGCCCCAAGGTGATGAAACTTGGAGATACGTTTCATTGGGGAGATGGCTCGTTGAGCAACATGGTTCACTACTGCCAGGTTTTACAATGCGATTACCATTGGGTGTATCAAGGAGTTCAGCATTTACATTTCTTTGTGGAAGCAGGTCTCAAAAATGTGTTTTGGCTGCCCGGAACTGCCTATATCGATCACTATGTCCCGGCTAAAAGTGAGCAGAAAATATACGACATCATTTTTCGAGGATCTGAGTCTGGGCTACATATACATCGTAGTCGCTTACTCAGATTTTTGGAGCAGTCTAAGGTGTCGATCGACGTTCAAAGCAAGCCCTATCTTGAATGCCTGGAAGACTATACAAAATCTCATATCGTCTTTAACTGTAGTTTGAATGGTGATCTAAATCGCCGGGTATTTGAAGTTTTAATGGCAGGCGGTTTCCTCCTCACTGACCGTCTTAGCCCTCAATCTGGTTTATTTCAACTCTTTGAAGAGGGCAAGCATTTGGAGTGTTACGGCAGCGAGGCTGAGTTGCTAGAGAAGGTAAATTTCTACTTACAGCATCCAGAAAAAGCTGCCCAAATTGCCGCTGCGGGACAACAAAAACTACTGAGTTGTTACAGCCAAACAACTACACAAGAGATGTTCTATCACTATGTCCTCACTGGTCAACTAGAAAGCCCCTTTAACCTTGAGCATGACTGCCGCATCCAAAAAGACAATTTATTCAGAAATCATCAAGCTTTGAACGTCTGTCTTAAAGTTTACGAGTTAATTCAAGAATTACAACGTTTAAACGCTCGAATTAAATTATTGTACTGGAGAGGTATCCACAAAGAACTCGTTTCAGATTTAGCCGATCTTCCTCGTGTTGATTTTACCTATGCTAACTCTGCGCCAGCAATGGCAGATACCGCTACCTGGTGCATTCGAGCCGGAGTCCATGAACAAGTTGATCTGAAACCTTTACCCTTAGATACAGAGGTGGATCAGACATTTGAAATCGTGATTGTTGACCTACCCACCCTACTCGAAACTCAACATCTCTGGGAACTAAAATCTTTAGTCGCAAAGTCTGGATTCTTAATCATTGTGGGGACTGACCTCAAACTAACACGGCTGCTTAAGTCACAGATACGCACACTAGGCTTTCAACCGATTACCCTGAGTGTCGAAACGACCAAAGGTTCACACGATAAATTAGGCTTTGGAGCCTGCCTGATCTACCAAAAATCCGCAGCCTCACCTGATGATCTGTCCACCTCAACAAGCCTGACTTTCAACACGATCAGTCGCCAAACTCAAGTCCGTGAGCAGTTAAAATCTTTTCCGCTGGTGCATCAAGTTCATCGTTTTGTGCGTCAAGCTCTATCCCATTGACCTTAACTCCCTGATGACTTCTCCCACGGCTCAAAATCACTCAACTTCAAACAAAAGCAGCGCGGGATCGTGGCTTGATCCCCTGGCTGCGCTTAAGGTTCTCCTCTTTGTAGTCGTCCTTTTGGGCGTGTACTTTCGGTTTTCTTATCTGGGCGATCGCGTCTACTGGCACGATGAGGCCCACACGCTATTGAGAGCTTCGGGGCATACGATTGCTGAACTAACTCACACCCTATTTAAGGGTCAGGTGATTTCGTCCAGCCAACTCTACCCTTTTCAGCAAATTCAACCCGACAAAAGCTGGATTGATACTATCATCAGCACTGCCACCGAAGACCATCCCCTGACTCCGCTCTACTACGTTCTGGTGCATTTTTGGATGTCCTGGTTTGGCAATTCATTGGTTGCGGTTCGCAGTCTCTCAGTGTTGCTCAACCTTTTGGCGTTTCCCTGTTTGTATTGGCTCAGTTTAGAACTATTTGGCAGTCGTCTTGCAGGGTGGATAGCAGTCGGTCTATTTGCTATCTCGCCGTTGCAGGTTTACTATGCCCCCGAAGTTCGCGCTTACAGTCTTTGGATTGTTCTAGTTTTGCTGCTACATCTGGCATTGCTGCGAGCCATGAAGCAGCAAACGCCGCAAAGTTGGGGACTCTATGCTGGCGCGATCGCGCTCGTGCTGTACACAAACCTCTTTTCCTGCCTGATCATGCTGGGTCATGGCATCTACGTGATCTGTATTGAGCGGTTTCGAGTCAATCGGCGGACGATCGCTTATGGAGTGGCTTCAGCGATCGGCTTGCTGGCGTTTGCTCCGTGGCTATTTGCGCTGTTTACTCATTTAGATCAGATGCGAGTCGCGACTGCCTGGATGAATCGATCCTTGCCGCTCCCAGAATTAGCGAAAGCCTGGGCTAACAATCTTCAGCAGCCATTTCTTGCTGAGGGAGCGATTCCAGGGAGATTACGAGGACTGGCTTTACCGGGTGTAATCGGACTCGTGGGCTACGCAATGTTTGTTTTATACCGTCAGACAGCCCCGCGTACCTGGTGGTTTATCACGGTGATGATTATCCCGCCGCCCTTGTTTCTAATTTTGCAGGATTTGCTGGCAGGCGGCATTCGATCGACCAATAGCCGCTATTTTTTGCCCTGTTATCTAGGAATTCAGCTTGCGATCGCTTATCTCATTTCATCTCACTTTTCGACAGAGCGGGCGAGCCTGTGGAAACAGCGACGATGGAAGCTGATTGTGGCGCTACTGTTTACCGTTGGCTCTCTTTCCTGCTCGATTCAAGTCAAAAAGGGGAACTACAGCAGCTACCGTCCCGTCGCAGACATTATCAACCAGTTTCAGCAACCCCTGATTGTTAGCCATGAGATTTCTTATGGGGGGGGTGGCACGATCGGCGATATTTTAGCCCTCAACCACTTGCTAAAGCCAGAAGTCAAGTTTCAGTTGGTGATTGATCCGGTCATTCCCAACATTCCTAAATCCTTTAAAACGCTCCTCTTGTACAAACCTTCGCCCAAGTTCAGACAAGAGCTTGGAAAGACCTACAAACTACAAAATCTTCATGCTGACGGGCTTTGGCGATTAAACCCTAGGTAGCTGTTCTATTTCAGTTGTAAGAATTCGGGAGTTAGCGGTTAGTGGCTACTGATAAGTCGTTAATTCATAGCTAAGAACGAATATTTCAAGATCCTTAAGACTGATTTAGGACTGCTGTAGTTGACCTTACGATACTCAGGATTGACAGCCTTGATGCTCTACTTGCTGTGTCTTCCTAGTGCCCTTAACCGATATGTTCTCAGAGTCAGATATCGATCTTTCAGTTGTTATCCCCTGTTACAACGAAGGAGCCAATGTTGATTACTTGTTTGAGCGGTTGTTTGCTTCTCTCGATAAGCTGAATGTAAAGTACGAGATTGTTTGTGTCAATGATGGCAGTAAAGATGACACCCTAGAGCGGTTGATAGCGTATCATCGCGACCACCCAACCGTCAAAGTGGTGAATCTCTCTCGCAATTTTGGCAAAGAGTTAGCGCTGAGTGCCGGGCTGGACTATACCAATGGAGCGACGATCGTCCCGATCGATGCCGACTTGCAAGATCCACCCGAACTAATCGAGGAAATGCTGGATAAATGGCGCGAGGGCTACGATGTCGTCTACGCCATCCGGCGATCGCGGCAGGGTGAAAGTTGGCTAAAACGGCTGACCGCAAACCTGTTTTACCGGGTGATCAGTGGCATCAGCAATGTTTATATTCCCCGCAATACGGGAGATTTTCGCTTGCTCGATCGCCGCGTGGTCGATGTGATCAAACAAATGCCAGAACGCACCCGCTTTATGAAGGGGCTGTTTGCCTGGGTCGGCTTTAAACAAAGCCATATTTATTACGATCGCCCCCAACGTCACCAGGGAAAGACCACCTGGAATTATTGGCGGCTCTGGAATTTTGCCCTGGATGGCATTACGTCCTTTAGCCTGGTGCCACTCAAAGTATGGAGCTATCTCGGCTTTATGATGTCTGTTTTGGCGCTCTTCTATGCGGCTTACCTGATAGTTCGCACGTTGATTTTGGGCATTGATGTTCCTGGTTATACCTCCCTGATGGTAGTAGTGCTGTTTTTAGGGGGAATGCAGTTCATTATGCTGGGCATCTTTGGCGAATATTTGGGACGCATCTTTGAAGAAGTCAAAGGCAGACCGCTTTATTTAGTTCGGGATCTCTATGGCTTTGAAACCCAGTCGCCGATCGAGTCTTCGATTGTTCACCATCGGCGTTAGCAGTTGATCTCAGTGCCCCGTCTGATCAGGATGAACGCGAAACTGAAGCGATCAAGAGTCATGCTCACCGTTGTCTGCCTGATCGCCACAATACTGACCCTATCTGGGTTGAGCAGCATTTCACCTCCTCCGTTACAAAGCTGGCTTGAGCGGGCTGGCATTTGGGCACCCGTCGTCTATGTAGGAGTATGCACGATCGCAACAGCCTTGCTCTCATACCAAAATGATCTTTGAGTGCTACAGATCTGGGAGAGCAACCTAGATCCCCCACTTGTGGGGAACTTCAAGCCAAAGCAGTCTCGGATTCTCAAAGTCCCTCAGACTGGGGAATTTAGGGGGCGAAGGATCTGTAGCATTCACAAATTGCTTTGGGATTACCCTCTACTGTTTTGCCGCTAATAGGCGCGCTAGGTTTGACGGGATTGTTGGTCATAGCGCAGTGTGGTATCGGCAGCGGCGCTGAAGCGCGATCGAGCCTTATTTTATTGTCAGTTCGATGAATGTCTCGCGTCGCTTGCAGACTCGGAAACGCTCCCTAAACCCTCCACTCGTAAGGAACTTTGAACCAAAAATTTTGTCTTCAAGCTGGGTTAGTGACAGAGTTGCGGATTAGCGATCGAGCAACAGGTTTCTTTAACAACAAAAATTCATTCCCTGGATACAACCTGACTCATTAAGTAAAGCAATCACTCAAAGTATGCAGTGGAAAATTTTGGCAGGGGTTCGGTTTTTTCTGGCGTGGATTGTCCTTTGCAATCATTTGCGGTGGTTTTTGCCAGCAGATAATATTCTTCTAAATTTTAGCGAACTGGATGCCTTTACAGCCGTTCTGGGCTTCTTGCTCCTGTCGGGTTATTCCATTGCCCATTCCCTGATGAAAGGCTCCAAGGGGTTTTACAAACGGCGAATTTTTAGAGTCTATCCACTCTATATATTGTCTATCTTCGTCTCACTCGTGCCCTTTGCTCTGCTGGGTTCGCCGATTCAATCTCCGACTGCTGAAGTGTTTCTCAGACCGCTCTGGCGAGAAGTGGTTGCTAATTTCTTCTTTCTCCAGGGTTATCTTTCAGCGCCCCTTAGCTCCAACGCCATTCTCTGGACTCTAAGCATTGAGGTGCTTTGCTACTTAGTTGCTCCATTTTTGCTAAAACTCAAGTCTAAATACCTGCTTGGCTTAATCGGAATCTCAGCAATCTCATACGCAGCTTATCCTCGCTTAGGGTTACCCTATTACTCTCATTTGATGTATGGGGTAGGGTTTTTGATACTGCTCTGGGTATGGCTTTTGGGATTTATTTACGCCCGTGAGGTTAAGCATAGAGAACTGTTAGGTCACTTG
Organism: Phormidesmis sp. 146-33; assembly: GCF_052939515.1. NCBI lineage: Bacteria > Bacillati > Cyanobacteriota > Cyanophyceae > Leptolyngbyales > Leptolyngbyaceae > Phormidesmis > Phormidesmis sp. 146-33. Next base: position 75,932 of record NZ_JBJPHU010000003.1, on the reverse strand, counting down.
ATTTTGGTGTTAGGTACTGTGTTAATTGGAGTTAATGATCTCCATCCGCTGGCTCCTTTGACCTATGGGCTAACGGTTTTAGCACTAATCTATGCTGAATCAATTAAACTACCTCTGGCGTTTGCGAATGCGGTAGAGTATCTGGGCGAGCTATCTTATCCCCTGTTCCTGTTTCATTTACCCACGCTGATCATTGCTACATCTTTTCTAAAAATCTACAACTCCGTGGCGCTGGTTGGTTTGACGTTCGCGGTTTCCATGTTGTTTTACCATGTAGTGGATGTCCCGTTGCGACGAAAGCCCGCTAAACCCGTTCCAAGTTCTTCCCATTAATCCAAGAGGCAGCCTGAAGCATGAAGAGTACTCAAGTGACAGATACAGTCGTGATCGGTGAAGGCCATCCTCTGACTTTGATCAGCGGGCCCTGCGTGATTGAGTCTGAAGACTTTACGCTAAAAATGGCAGATGCCATCCGAACTGTGTGCGATCGCCTCCAGATTCCGTTTATTTTTAAGTCCTCGTTTGACAAAGCGAACCGGACTTCTGTCGATTCCTTCCGAGGACAGCCCCTAGAAGAGGGATTGGCGGTGTTACAGAAGGTCAAAGACAAAATTGGCGTTCCCGTTCTCACTGATATTCACGAAAGCTATCAGGCGGCGATCGTCGCAGAAGTCGCAGATGTGCTACAAATTCCGGCCTTTCTCTGTCGTCAAACTGATTTGCTCTTGGCAGCAGCAGCAACAGGGCGCACGGTCAACGTTAAAAAAGGGCAGTTTCTAGCACCGTGGGACATGAAGAATGTAGTGCGGAAGCTAGAAGCAGGAGGAGCAGACAAAATTTTGCTGACCGAGCGAGGCACGAGCTTTGGCTATAACGCCCTTGTGGTTGACTTTCGAGGCTTGCCCCAACTGCGATCGTTTGGCTATCCCGTTGTATTTGATGCGACCCACAGTGTACAGATGCCCGGAGGTCAAGGCAATAAGTCGGGCGGGCAGCGTCAGTTTGTGCCTTATCTGTCGAGAGCAGCGGTGGCAGTGGGAGTTGATGCCTTATTTATGGAAGTCCACGAAAACCCGGATGCGGCTCCTAGTGACGGCCCCAACATGGTGCCCCTGGCGCAGCTAGAACCTTTGTTAAAACAGTTGTTGAGCATTCGAGAAAGCTTGACCACAGACGCGATCGACTTGGAATAATCAGAGGATTTATGGCTTATCTCACTGAATCTGAACTACAGGCGCGGCTGGCTCATATCAAACTGCTGGCACTGGATGTCGATGGAGTCCTCACGGATGGCGGCTTGTACTACACCGAAACTGGAGAAGAATTAAAAAAATTTAATGTCAAAGACGGTCTGGGCATTCAGCGTGTCATGCAAGCAGGTATTCAGGTCGCGATCGTTTCGGCCAGTGCTTCTCAGGCGACGCTGTATCGAGCCAAACGATTGGGCGTTGAGCAGGTGTTTGTCGGCGTAAAAGACAAGTTGGCAACCTTGAACGCTCTGTGTCAAAAACTCGATCTATCACTCCAGCAAGTGGCTTACATGGGGGATGATCTGGTCGATTTGGGCGTGATGCAGGCGGTGGGTTGTCCGCTGACGGTGGCAGATGCGATGTCCGAAAATCGAGCAGTGGCTATTTATGTGACGCAAAAGTCCGGAGGACAGGGAGCCGTGCGCGAAGTTTGTGATGCCCTCTTAGTCGCGACGATCGATCGCACTGAACACGAATCGACATGAGTGCCATTCATTCTTCTCAACCATTCAACCGCATTATCACCTGTCAAGGCAGCATTCAACTCGTAACCGCTCTGAGCGTCATGCGGCACCGAGAACGCACACAACCGGAGGCTAAAAACTACGCCAACTATCTTGTGATTTATGATTTGTTTGCTCCAGCAGGACAAAACGAGCAGTTTGTCGCCTTTGTCAAACAGATGGCAATGTCAGTTTGCGAGTGGGCAGCGATCGTGTATCTCACCCCAGACACCTTGCAATCGATTTCTCAACGACTGGAGTATACGTCACCGCAAACCATCTTTGATCAAGTTCATCAATTGATCGGCATAAAGACGGCTGATGAAATTCATCTTTGTCGCAACTGGCAATTTGGCAATCAACTGTTACTCAATGCTTATCAGGCGGCTGAGAAAGTCTGCTATGGCGACAGTGTAGGACTTTATTTTTCGGAAACTTCGCCGATCGTGCGAACGGCTGCCCTTCCTAAACAACCGTCTGCCCCACTATCTGCGGCGACTCGATTTCGACGATTTTGGCGACGACAAGCCGGACAAGCCCTTCAGCAAATCCGTCAACAACTCAACCTGAGAACTGTTCTGCAAATCATTCCTTTTGACATCGGTTACTTTGTCTTACCAGACATTTTGGGAGAAGTTCCGCCGATGCCAACGGTTACGATCGAGCGCACCTTTCTACTAGAGGTTTTTGCTCAATTAGCTAACCTTGCAGATGCAGAATATGTGCGCCAATTTCAAGTAAAGACCGCGGGAGCTACGATCGCGTTTTTACTCACCTCCAATCTATCCGAAGCGCAGCGTCTGTCTCAAGCACAGGAGATCGCGGGCTATCGTCAGTTTTTACAATCCCAGGGCAATCAGTCTCGCATATTGGTGATCAAACCTCACCCTAGAGACGATATTAACAAGCTATATGCCCTGCGATCGACGCTCACGGATCTCTTTGACGAGATTGTAATTTTGGCAGAACCAGAGCTATTTTTCTTGCCGTTTGAAGTGTTCTTTTTGGCGGCTTGCTCACAGATCGATCTCCTAACTGATGTCCAGGTGTTTGCGGTGAGTTCTGCTTGCCTATCACTGAAGTTGCTCTTTGATGTTCCGAGCTTTGTGGGCTTTGGGCCCGATTTAACGCTAAGTCTGTTTAGACCAGAAGCGGCCCAGGCTCGAATCGAGCATGAACAAGCTTTGAGAACAGCGCTTCAGAAGCTGACCTTTGACAGCCCACGAGTGACCGCTATCCCCTAAATACCCGCTATGACCTGTAGTCCTATTACCCATTCTCAAGATGTCACCCTGGTTAAGACCTTCCATGCCAAAGAGTTAATACCAGGCTGGCAACAGAGTTTTCAAATTGATATTACAGACGAACTGCAAGGGCACCAAGAAATTCACCTTTACGAATGCAATCAGACCAAGCTCAAGTTTTTTACTCCAATGGAGGTGGTTGGCTCTGGTAAGCTATATGCTCAGTTGCAGCAATTTGATTGGTACTACATGCCCGACAAATGGGAGCATCAGATTGCATTAAGCCAACTCACCAAAGGGCAAAAGATTTTAGAGATTGGTACGGGGTCTGGTCACTTTGTCAAACGTGCGATCGCCGCTGGTTTGCAGGCTCAAGGAATCGATCTCAATGCGGTCGCTGTAGAAGCTGCACAACGCCAAAACTTGCCTGTAGAACGACTGGATCTCGAAGAGGCAGTCCGTCTTTATGCAAACACTTTTGATGCGGTGTGTAGTTTTCAAGTCTTGGAGCATGTGCCCAATCCCGATGAGTTTATTCGCTGGTCATTAGAATTGCTCAAACCAGGCGGGATGTTGATCTACTGTGTGCCCAATTCAGAAAGTTATATCAAACATCAAGAGATGCACCTGCTGAATATGCCCCCGCATCATATGCTGTGGTGGTCTGATGCAGCCTTCAAATCTCTAGAGAAAGTATTCCCGGTTCAATTGGAGAAAGTAGCCTATGAGCCGCTAACAGACTATCATGTGCCGCACTATCTCAGTATCTATGAAGGACTGCTCAAACGGCACCTTCCCTTTAGCAGGGTAGTCATGAATCGTCACACGCTGCCCTGGTGCGAACGATTGCTCAATCTGGGCTTGCGAAAATTGATCACCGGACACAGCCTGTACGTTCAGTTTCGCAAAGCTTAACCGACTCGTGAAACAACTTCCTCAATCCTAAAATTTTGAGAGACTCCTACTCTTTGCTTTATACGCTATGAAACTAGATCAGGTGTTGTTTTCTAAAGCTAACCGAACGCTGCACATGTCGCCTCTGCAAGTGATGGTGGCGATCGCCGTTGTGATGGCTGGAGTCTCTCTATATATTTCTCAAGAACGCATGTTCTATGGTTGGGACAGTACGGCTTATGTAGACCTGATCGACCAAAAGCTGACCGCCCTCAAAGAATCTCCGCTACTAGCAGTGGCTAAAACCTGGTTGTCTAGCAGTCAGGACTATAGTGATTATCCAACCCTGCTGTTATTACCGTTCAGAGGTTTATTTGGAGAATCTCGCCTGACCTATATTTTAAGTACCGCATTCGTTTACCTATTACCCCTAGCCTTAACCTTATCGACAATCGCCAATCAACTGCTGCCTAAACATCGGCGGCTTGCCTCCTGGTCGAGCTTGGTGGTAACCTTCACAACGCCTGTATTTTGGATTCCTACTCTGCGGGGCTATGTGGATGCGGGAGGTACACTGTTGATTGCCCTGTCCGTCCTGACTTATCTACGTGATCCCAAGTTGCAGCAGCGTTGGCAAGTGTTGGTAATCGGCAGCTTGTTAGGATTTGTTCCCTTGTTTCGCCGCCACTTTCTCTATGCCAGTCTAGTGTTTTTTGCGGCGATGATAGTACAAGCTTTACTGGATGGATTACAGGACTGGCGATCGACATCCCCCCAGACAACCCAGGCTTTGATCAAGCGCTTACGACAGATTGGCTTCACTGCGATCGTCAGTCTGATGACAATCCTGCTATTAGGATTGCCCTTTGTGATGCGACTTCTCCAAACTAACTTCACTAGCCTCTATGCTTCTTACGAGTTCCCGCTTCAGGAGAGTTTGCAAGCATATGGAAATCTTTACGGCTGGATTGCTGTTTTGGGGGCTGCTTTGGGCTATGCAGTCGGTTGGAAGATGCAGATTCTGGCGCGTCCAGCCATGACATTTGTAGCAACCTTTTATAGTTTAACCTTTTTGCTGTGGGTGACTAAGGTCAAGCAAATCGGGGTGCATTATACAAGTCACTTTACGCCCCTGATTGTTTTGGGATGGGTTGCTTTAGTGGTTAGTATGGTCTTGACGCTGCGACGGCGATCGCGACTCTTCATGCTGACAGGCAGCGCGCTCTATCTCAGCTTGAATGTATACTTTGGCTTCATGCCTGCCCCAACCGAAACACTTGCTTCTATCTCCCCAATTCTGGGATGGGGGACTAACCTCAGTCGGCTCTTTGCTGCAAACAGCCCACCCTTGAGACAGCCTGACTATGATGAACTGGTGCGCCTGGTCAAAGAATTAAAGATTCTCGCCCCTAATCAAGAAGCCATCTATGTTGGTGGCGCAGCCGCAGAGTTTAATCGGAGTGTGCTGAAAAATGGGGATTCGATCGTTCATCAACAATCCAGTCTCAACTTTTTGCCCACAGAAGACATTGATTCAAGAGATCGGTATCCCCTCGAACGGCTTCTACAAGCTGATTATGTCGTAGTCACTGACCCCTTCAAACATCATCTCTTGGCAGCCGAGCAGGATATTGTGAAAGTGGTGACGGACATCTTTCAGGAACGGTGGAAATTCTCTCAGGATTTTGTTAAGTTACCTGCCGAATTTCGACTCACTGATGGCGCAAAAGTATCTCTCTATCGTCGGATAAAACCAACCACTTTACCAACTGCGATCGCCACGCTGAAACAACTACAACAAACGATTAATCCCCCTCCGGGCGGGCAAGCAAATTGGGTAATGTTAGATCAGCGACCTGGGCACATCGCGTGGGGCAAGGCAGGAAATTACCAGATCCGCTCCGATCGCAAGCATCCAACAGAATCCGGAACGTTTCTCTACATCAACTCGCTGGAGAAGTCTCAGGCGAAGGTAACCGGAAAGATTGCTAACCCAGGCTCCCAATGTCCCGGAACAGAACTTCGGTTGGATGTGATTAATGCTCAAGGTCAGACGCTCAACACCGTGAAGACCACACATCTACCAGGCACGGCTGACAATTTTCAACTCACTGCGTCCACACCTCCCTCAACTTATTTACAACTAAGACTGTCCCACTTAGCTCCGTTACCAGTAGTCAAGCAACAGTGTCAATTGCGTTTGAGCCATCTCACCCTGGCAACTACCAGCCAATAGTCAGTACACCTCCTGCATGAATAGAATTTTGATGTCACCTGCTCTTAGGTCTGGCTCCGTTTGGGTCGGCTTGTGCCCCCTAAATCCCCCATTCTAGGGGACTTTGAAACCGCAAGTTTTGGCTCAAAGTCCCTCACTTGTGGGGGATTTAGGGGGCGTTTCCGGATTCGCGCAGAAAGTCTAGTGTTCGGCAGGTGTAAACCGGACATCACAGTGATTTTGGTAGGTTTCAGCATCACTGCACAACCCGTCCTGTCATCAAGGACTTTGAACCGGAAACCTTGTCTCTTTGTTGAAGACTGACATTAATACAGAGTAATTAAAATCATCTATGAAGTAACCATGACGTTAACTATTGGCTTCATCCTCCTCACCCACAACAAGCCCCACCAAATTGTCAGGCTGGTTAACACACTCAATCGCATGTTTGACCAGCCTACGATCGTCTGTCATCATGATTTCTCAAAAAGTGACCTTCCGACCGATCAACTCACGGGGAATGTTTCGCTTGTAAATCCTCATTTGCAGACGGGTTGGGGCAAATTCTCAGTATTAGAAGCTGCATTACAGGCACTCTCATCAATGTATGAAGCTTCGACTCCACCTGATTGGTTTGTGTTGCTGAGTGGGGCAGATTATCCAATAAAGCCAGCAAAGCAAATATTGTCTGATCTGGCTTCAAGTTCATATGATGTTTATATTCGTCATACAGAAATTAAGTACAACGATTATGACACTCCCTGGCAGAAGTTATGCTACGAGCGTTACTGTTCTATACAATTTCGCACGCTATCTCTAAATAGAGAACTCCACTTAACTAAGCGAAAAATAGCCTTAAAGCATCCATTCATCACTGATCCTTTTCTCCCATTTTCAAAAAATTTTCGCTGCTTTGCTGGAGAACATTGGTTTTGTGCTAATCGAAAAGCAGCAGAGTATCTGATTGAATTTCATCGAGCGAAACCTGCTTTAGCGTCCCATTACCGTAGGTTAGATTCTTACACGATCGCTCCAGAGGAATCCTATTACCATTCGATATTTTGTAACGCGCCTCATCTCAACGTTTCTCAAAATCACTGGCGCTATATCGATTGGTCAACAAAAGCTTGCCACCCAAAGACGCTGCTGTTTGAAGATCTGCCCAAAATTCAGGCATCATCGGCGCACTTCGCCAGAAAATTTGATGTTGATACAGATGCCAAAATTCTAAATGAACTTGATGCCGTTGTCGGGTAACGGACTGATTCGCTTGAAGCAATGAAGCTAGTCGTTAAGGGTTGAATGGGGTATTAATTTTATGAACGTCCTGCAAATCAATCAATCAGACATTTCAGGAGGGGCAGCGATCGCTAGTTATCGGCTACATCAAGGCTTGCTGCGTCAGGGAATTGAGTCGCGACTGCTAGTAGGTCACGCCGTGTTAGAAGATGCCGCGATCGCCACCGTCCCTCGTCACCCCAAAGTCGAACGGCAGCTTCAGCGCATCACTGAGAAACTAGGACTCCACTATCTGAATTTGACCGCAACAGGCAACATCGCGCAGCATCCATTTTATGCGGCAGCGGATGTGTTGAACTTTCACAACTTGCACAATAATTACTTCAACTATCTAGCAATTCCTAAGCTCGTCGCTCATAAGCCTGCGGTTTTGGCGCTGCATGATATGTGGAGTTTTACCGGGCACTGTACTTACAGCTATGACTGCGATCGCTGGCAGCGAGGTTGTGGGCACTGTCCCTATCCCGAAACTTATCCGGCGATCGCCCGTGACAACACTCATCTAGAATGGCGCTTGAAACAATGGAGCTACCACAACGCTAATTTAACCGTGGTTGCGCCAAGTCGCTGGCTGGCTGATTTAGCGCGGCGAAGCTTGTTGGGTAAGTTTCCCATTCACCACATTCCTTATGGGATTGATACAGAGATTTATCAGCCCCTCGATCCAGCAGAGTGCCGCAATCAATTAAATTTGCCTCTAGGGAAAGCAGTCCTGTTGTTTGTGGCAGAAAGTTTGCAAGATTCGCGCAAAGGGGGCGACCTGCTGGTAGCAGCATTGGCAGCATTACCCGCTTCGCTCAAGACAGAAGTTGTCTTACTGACATTGGGTAACTCTGATGGGTTGCAAACAGACAGCTTGGGAATTTCGTCACTCAACCTAGGCTATGTCCGCGACGATCACCAGAAAGCGATCGCTTATTCGGCTGCTGATTTATTTATCTTCCCAACTCGTGCAGATAATTTGCCGCTGGTATTACAGGAAAGTTTGGCCTGCGGCACTCCGATGGTTTCCTTTAAGATTGGAGGGGTTCCAGAGATAGTCAGACCAGGAATCACGGGCTATTTGGCACAGGCTGAAGAGGCTGAAGATCTCAAAAATGGAATTGTGCAGTTGTTAGAAAACTCAGAACTTCGCGATCGCATGAAACAAAACTGTCGCACGATCGCTCTCCAGGAATATTCTCTAACCCATCAATCTAAACGCTACGCCGATCTCTATCAACAGGTGTTACAGAACTTTGTAACCCGCTAGAGATCTTTGATTTGCGGTCTGCTAAATATTCCCTGTAACTCCAGACTCATCGATATCTTGAAGTCTACATCTTGAACACTAGCTCTTGAAGTCTACTCATTAATGACTTAAATTTTGCCTCAGCTTATGATTAGCGTAATTACTCCAGTTTACAACGGTGAAAAGTTTATTGAGTCTTGCCTTGAGGCGGTGATTCAACAGGATTGTGCTGCGATCGAACACATTATTGTGGACGGTGGCTCTACCGATCAGACTATAGAGATTGTTCAACAATACGCTCAACGTCACACTCATATTCGCTGGATCTCTGAACCCGATCGCGGACAATCAGATGCCATGAATAAAGGTATTAACCTTGCTAAGGGCGAGATCATTGCCGTTCTCAATGTGGATGACTACTATGAACCCCAGGTCTTAAATCAAGTGCTGGAACAGTTCAAGACGCTTCCCAATCCCAGCTTTCTAGCCGGAAATTGCAACATTTGGGACGATGCGGGGCACTTAGTTGACGTAAATCGACCTACGAAACTGCGCTTGTTTGATTTAGTCACCGGGGTGAATGTTCATCCTTATCCCTGCAATCCGTCTGCTTACTTTTATCATGCATCTCTACATCAACAAGTCGGGCCATACAAACTCGACGAACATTATGCAATGGATTTAGAGTTCATTTTGCGGGCGGTGCGGGTTGCGACTGTCAAATATGTAGAGGTGACCTGGGGCAATTTTCGTCGAATTGAAGGAACAAAAACCCACAGCGATATGCAGAAGGGTGTCATGCATCGTCGGGTAGTGCAATTGCTAAAAGAACATCGTCAGTTTCTGAGTCCGATCGAACAAACCCAACTTTGGCTGCGAGATCAATGGCTCAGAATTCAGTTTTTCTCAACTCAACCTCAACGACTCATTCACCTTTGCCAAACAAAACTGTCAAAAGGATACTCTGAGCTATGAATCTGACCATTAGTGTCCTGATTCGGACAAAAAATGAGGCACCTTACATTGGGGAGGCATTACGGCTCGTTACCCAACAGTCTTACCCGCCCACAGAGGTGATTGTTGTAGATTCCGGTTCTACAGACGGGACGGTTGAAATTATCAAACAACATCCTCATGTCAAGCTAATCGAAATGCCTGCCGCTGAGTTTACTTTTGGTCGATCGCTCAATTTAGGGCTGGCGGCAACTGAGGCAGATGTGGTGGCGATGCTGAGTGCCCATGCGTTTCCTTGCGATCGCGACTGGCTCAAATATCTAGTTGCTCATTTTGAAGTGCCCCAGGTAGCTGGAGTCTATGGGAGGCAAGTTGCTCAACCGGATGCCTGGCCGCCTGTGGTGCGAGAGTATCTAGATTTCTATGGGGCAACCCAAAAGCTACAAAGCAATCCAGACGATCGCCGCGACCATGTGTTTTCTAATGCTAATGCAGCAGTTCGTCGAAGTAGCTGGGCTAGAGCTACCTTTGATGAAACGCTTTCGGGCTGTGAGGATCAAGCCTGGGCATGGGAGATGTTAAAGCTGGGATACCACATCATCTACGAACCACAATCTGCCGTTTACCACTCACACAATGAGCCGCTGCCGCAGGTTTATCGTCGTAGCTATCGAGAAGCACTCGCTCTCAAACTGCTCTATGCCACCGAGTTGCAGCCTCGAACGGCGCTGGGTTTGTGGGGGCGATCGGTGTTAGCCGACATCCGATTTATCGTGGCCAATCGTCAAAATTATTGGTGGCTATTTCAGGTGCCCTTTTATCGGCTTTCCTCAACCTACGGCGCACTAAAGCCAACTCTCCAGCAAACCTGGTGGGCGACATTCCTGCCTTAAAGTAGCGCGATGAACGTCTTCGCTTACCAGTTCAGGAAGAGGAGATTTAGTCTGAAAGTCTCCCACAGTTGGCAGTTTGGGGGCAGAAGCGCTAAACAACACAGCGAAAAACTTTCATCGAATTTACAGTAAACAACCAGGCGAAGCATCATCCAACTCATATTGAAGTCGATCGTCACAAGTTCTACAGACTTTTACCTGAATTAGAATGCGTTTATTATTTATTTCTTCCTCGCTTCAGCGCGGGGGTGTTGAAGAATATTCATTGACGATCGCGACTGCCGCAGTCCAGCAAGGATGGGACGTTCATGTGGCATTTCCGCAGGTGCCTGAGATGTCTACTTTGGTACAAGACTTTCAAGCAAGAGGCATCCAGTATCATCCGCTAAACATTCTGGAGCGGAAAGTTTACCCAATACGGTTGCTGGATTACATCGCTAACTTTTTGATGACCCTGTTGTTGTTGATCAAGCTAAGACCCGACCTAGTTCAGATCAATCTAGCTGGCTACAACGCTTGTTTCAACAGCATTTTGGCTTGTGGCTGGCTAAAAACTCCCACAATGGTTGTATTTCACCTATTTCCAGAAGTGGCATCTTTCCCCAACCTCAAGCTAAAGCTATACGCCTGGGCCAGATCGCGAAATCAGCAGTGGATCGGTGTGTCAAACTATAATCGCAAACAAATTTGCACCTCTTTTCAGGCAGACCCAGAAACAGTGCGGGCTATCTACAACGGCTCCAAAGTGGTTTCTCAAATCACTGGAACAAATGAAGCGGGGTTGGCATTACAACAACAGATTCGGGCTGAGTTAAAGTTGCCTGAGACTAGCCAATTGGCATTAACAGTAGGACGCTTGGCTGACCAGAAGGGCTATGTAGACTTGATTCCAGCCATTCCCCATCTAATTCAAGAATTTCCCCATCTGCATTTTATTTGGATTGGTGATGGCGAAAAGCGAGAAGCCCTGGTTGAGCAAGTACAAGCGTATGGAGTGGTCGATCGCGTTCATTTCTTAGGCTATCGGGCTGATGTGCCCCGGTTTTTGCAAGCCGCAGATCTATTTGTGTTTCCCAGTCGCTTTGAGGGGCAACCCTTTGCGATCCTAGAGGCGATGGCTTATGGAATTCCGATCGTCGCTTCTAATGCCTGTGGGATTCCCGAACTGATTGTCGATCGGATACACGGGCGCTTGTTTCGTAAAGGGGATAGCTGTGATTTATTAGAAACCTTGCGCTGGGCACTGCGGCATCCTGAATCCATGCAAACAATGGCAGAACAGGCACAAATTCAGGCTCAAAACTTTTCAGAAGAGAAGATGGTGCGAGAAACGCTGCTGTTACTCCAAGATTTGAGCGGAGATCCAACGCCTCTTTCTCAGACAGGTGCCAATAGACCTCCTGCGTGAATAGAATTTTCGATGTCACCTCCTGCTTAGGTCTTGCTCCGTTTGGGTCGGCTTGTGCCCCCTAAATCCCCCATTCTGGGGGACTATGAAACCGCAAGTCTTGGCTCAAAGTCCCTCACTTGTGGGGGATTTAGGGGGCGTTTCCGGATTCGCGCAGCAGGTCTAATCAAATTCTGAAAGCCTAGTCGCCTAACTCAGAATGCTGATGTAAAGTCTTCCAGAATTAGGAGTTTGCAGCAGAAGATCTTAACAACGCAGCGATGAAACTTGATCTCTTCGAGTTACCCGTAAGGGGTCGAGCTGACCTTGAAATTTGCTTCGATCCTCCAGTCACAAAAGCAGGAGATAAGCCATGATTAAGAACATCAAGCCCAAAGTTAAAGATCTCATTCAATGGCCCCTGGCCCTGTTGCGAAAGCATAGTTTGACCTCCATGCCCAGCGCAACAGAACGCTTGCGTCATACTCAAAAACTTGGCTTTTCTCCCAAAGTTATTTTTGATGGGGGCGCATTTAAGGGGACGTGGAGCGCGACGATCGCTGACATTTTTCCTCAAGCACAAATTGTACTAATGGAGCCAAATCCGTCTCTACAAGCCGAGATCAGCAGCACACTCGCTCACATTAAGCCTGCGGTAGCTCTCCAAAACTTGGCTCTGGGCGCTGCACCCGGAGAGAGTTCTTTTAACATTTGGGGAGATGCCGACAAGGCCGCCAGCGCCTCTTTGCTCAATCACACTCAAGGACAGGCCAATCAAACCGTTCAAGTCAAAGTAGATACCTTAGATAACATTGCTACCAGACTCAATCTATTTCCAAATCTAGTAAAGCTCGATCTGCAAGGCGGAGAATTACCAGCCTTAAAGGGCGGAAGTCAAGTGCTGAATGCAGCCGAACTATTTGTGATTGAATTTGGTTGTCTAGAAGCGTATGTCGATCGCACAACGCCAAAAGACTTGATGGAAATCATGTATGACCATAACTACTGTCTATATGACATTGTTGAGTGCCACTATCGACCCTATGATGGTGCGCTCACGGGTGGAGATTTTATCTTTGTGAAAAACGATAGCGAGTTGCGGCGCTACAAGGGCTGGAAGTAGACAAGCTGATGCAATTGGACTTCACCATTCAGGCTCCAAGCAAGGGATACGCACACAGGACAAAATGATGAACACCCAAACCCTATTGCGACTAGCTAAATCTTCTACTGCAACCGTTTTAGACAATTTGTGGAAATGGCATCCGCCGATCTGTGAAAACGTGAAGGAATGGGCGAGAAGTCAGCCTGACCGTACAGCGCAAATCCTGCATCAAGACATTGTTAAAGCCAGTAGAATCCATCGATCGCCGCCGAAAACAGTGGATACAGACATTCATCCGCTCTTTTTATCTCAACTCAGCAATCAGGCAGCCGAAAAGTACTTAGTGCAGATTCACCAGGCTAAGCTACTGGGCAAACACGGCGTTGTGGTTTTGCCGGACGGCAGCTATACCGCAGAGCCACTCATGGGTAGCCAATCGCTTCAGCATCAGTCTGACTACTACAGCTACTTAAGACAGCAAACCTACTCTCACCAAAGAAAGGCTGGCAAATACTATTCTCTGCTGCAACTAAATGCTGCCTACGGGAACTACTATCACTGGATGCATGATGTGCTGCAAAAGCTGTATTGCATTCTCGATCGACTGCCACAGGAGACTCAGTTTGTAGTACCCAATGGGTTGAAAGCATGGCAATACGAAGCGCTGGCGACGATCGGACTTAATCAAGATCGGCTCGTGATTCACCCAGGGCGAGAAATCTGGGAACTAGAAACCCTTTACTTTTCGCCTCCAAATACCGTTTGGGGTTGGGATCTGCCTGGTGCGAATGAGTGGGTACGATCGGCATTCTACAAACGGTTTAATCTGCAAGCTGAAGCGCTAGATCGTAAAAAGCTGATTTTGATTAGCCGCGCCAAGGCAAAAGGTCGCAAAATTACTAACGAATCAGCCGTCGAAGCGCTACTCAGACAGTATGGGTTTCAGACGTATTTTCTAGAAACAATGAGTCTTCAGGAACAAGTTCAGCTTTTCTCTGAAGCCAAGGCGATCGTCGCCCCACATGGAGCCGGATTAACCAATTTAATGTTTGCCCAGCCATCGACCCAGGTGTTGGAATTTTTTGAACCTAGTAAGATTTCTAGTCTTTGCTTCTGGTCGATGAGCAACTGTTTGCAGCAGGATTATTGGTGTCTGTTTGGGGAGACGATCAAAAATTCAGAGTATCCTCAACACCCCAACATTTTTGTTCCGATCCAAACGTTAGAGAAAACGATGCAGTCTTTTCTAGAATCAGCCTGATGAATATCCTCGTAGATAGTTTTTTTGCTGCTGATGCCGATGGGCATGGGGGCAATCACAGAACCGCCCAAATCGCTGAATTAATTGCAGAAGCGGGCATCGAAATCACCAACTTAGACCGCAAAATCGTGCAGAAAAAGCTCGATCGACTCCTGGCGGGCCTTCAGTCGATCCTCAATCCCAGCACGCTGCGGTTTATCAATCAGCATCAGCTAAAAATTAGCAAATCGCCTGTCTCACTTGCCTTTTGCGGATTTCAGCGCCAACTTTACCAAAAGGCACTTCAGCAACACACGGGTGCCAAAGTCATGGTGTGGGAAGCGACCAAAAACTATGTTGCGCCCTACGTGGCTGATGAGCGTCACTTCAAAATCGTCGGCGTACCTCAAAACCTGGAGGCGTTGGTCACCGGACAAAATGCTTTTTTTGAAAGTTTTGATATCGAAGCGCAGGCCCTCGCCAAGGCTGACATCGTGTTTTGTATCGCCCGCGAAGAAGAATGGCTTTTGAGGCTCAAAGGGGTCAATGCCCATTTCCTACCTTACTATCCGCCTGCAAAGCTCTTTGAGCGCCTCTTGAGCCTGCGTGAAGCCAGAACGAGAGAACAGCCATCCCGCTTTTTAATTTTGGGAAATGCTAAAAATCCTCCCACCAAAGCTGGCATGATCGAGCAACTTAACTGGCTGCAAGAAGTCCGTAAAACGCTGGAATTTCAGGTAGATATCGTGGGTTTTGGGACGGATGAATTGTTAAGTTATTGTAATCATTCTGATTTCTTCCTGCACGGCGCAGTTGAGCTAGAGAAACTAAATGAGTTGATGCTTCGGGCAAAAGCGGCTCTGATTCATCAGCAAGCTGGAGCCGGAGCGATTACTCGCATTCCTGAAATGTTGATTGCTGGCATTCCTGTAATTGCCAATGGCAACGCTTGCCGGAGTGCGTTCACCTATGCTGGCGTGTATTGCTATGACGATCGGTTTGAACTGACAGATCTCATGGCAAAAACTTTGGAGCGTCCTGAAGTGTTGCCTCGTCCAGTGAAAGCAGAGAAACGCTTTATTAACTGCTTGCTCGAACTCGCCCACTAACGAGATTGCGACAAGCAACCCTTTTGCAGTAGACCCCCAAGAGATCAGAAACAATGAAGGTATTGGTAACAGGCTCAAATGGTTTGATTGGTTCCGAAGCGGTGGAGTACTACGATCGCCAAGGACATCAGGTGATCGGGGTTGACAACAACATGCGGGCAGAGTTTTTTGGCGCGCAGGGCGACACCACCTGGAATCTGCAACGGTTACAGTCCAAAACGCGCAGCTTTCAGCCTTACAGCATTGATATTCGCGATCGCGATCGCTTGTTTGACCTCTTCCAGTCCCACTCTTTTGATCTGATTATTCACTGTGCGGCTCAACCGTCTCACGACAAAGCGTGTCAGATTCCTTTGCTCGATTTTGAAGTCAATGCTCTGGGTACGGTGAATTTGCTAGAAGCTACGCGCCAATTTTGCCCAGAGGCGGTGTTTATTCACATCAGCACCAACAAAGTGTATGGCGACTCGCCTAACGAAGTGCCCCGCGTTGAGCTAGAAAAACGCTACGATTACGCCAACCCAGACGACTACCACGGGATTGCCGAAACCCAACGCATCGATCGCTGTCTACATTCCTTGTTTGGCGCGTCCAAAGCGGCGGCGGATGTCGTCGCTCAAGAGTACGGTCGCTATTTTGGTATGAAGGTCGGCATCTTTCGCGGCGGCTGTCTGACCGGCCCTTCTCACTCTGGCGTTGAGCTACACGGCTTTTTGTCTTACCTGGTCAAAGTCGCCATCACAGGCGGCACTTACAAGGTGTTTGGCTACAAGGGCAAACAGGTGCGCGACAACATTCACAGCTACGATGTGATCCAAGCCTTTGAAGCCTTCCGCAACAACCCCAAGCCAGGAGAAGTGTATAACCTGGGCGGCGGCCGTGATAACAGCGTGTCTATTCTAGAATCGTTTGACTTGATCGAACAGCTCACGGGCAAGCGCGTCAATTGGGTTTATGTCGATCAAAATCGAATTGGCGATCACATCTGCTACATGTCTGACCTGCGAAAGCTCAAGAGCCATTTTCCAGAGTGGAGCATTACGCGCAGCCTGACGGATATTTTTCAGGAAATCATTGCGGCCGAGGCAGCCAAATATGCAGCAGTTAGATAGTCCCCGATCGGCGATCGACCCATCGACTCAAAAGTTAGACACGCCCAAACTACTGTTATTTGACCTGGCAGCCAGTGGGCACCATCCAGTCTATATCCAATATCTAGTGCGGGATTGGGTTGAGCAACAGCGCCCCGGAACGCTGCATGTGGTCGTGTCTCCGCAGTTTTTCGATCGTCACGCCGACATTACTGCGCTGGCTTACGAAACGTCGGACAGTCGAGTTCAGTTTACAGCCATTTCCGAGCGTGAATTTGCCCAGTTTGAGCAACAAAAATCTCTGCTTTCTAAGTCGTTTGCTGAATGGCATCTCTTGTGTAACTATGCCAGCCAACTCCAGGCGACTCAAGCACTGTTGATGTATTTCGATACTTGCCAAATTCCCTTGGTGGCGGGGCGGCGCGCTCCCTGTCCGATCGCGGGCATTTATTTCAGACCCACTTTTCATTACAGTCGCTTTGCAGACTATCACCCAACCTGGCAAGATACGCTGCGACAGTGGCGACAAAAGCGATTACTCACCCTGATTCTCCGCAATCCTCAGCTAAAGACTTTGTTTTCGCTCGATGCCTTCGCGGTTCCCCAGATTCAGCAATGTAATCCTAGGGTCAAAGTCCTGCCGCTGGCTGATCCCGTTCAGCCCCATCACCCCCAGCCTGAAGCAACTGCACAACTGAGACAGGATTTGGGAATTGCACCCGATCGCCAGGTTTTATTGCTGTTTGGCGAACTCAATCGGCGCAAAGGAATCTATCAGATTTTGACGGCAATGTCAGCGCTCCCTTCAGAACTGGGGCAGCAGATTTGCTTACTGTTAGCGGGGCCACTGCCCCTAGCGGATAAACCCGCGATCGTCGCTCAGATCCAGCAGCTACAGCAAACGACGTCAGTTCAGGTAATCCTCAATGATCAATACATCAAAGGCGACGCAGTACAACGCTACTTTGAACTGGCGGATAACGTGCTGGCAACCTATCAGCGACATGTGGGCATGAGTTCTATTTTGTTGCACGCGGCGGCGGCGCAAAAACCAGTCTTGTCTACAGACTATGGGCTGATGGGAGAGCTAGTCCGCCATTACGAATTAGGGTTGGTCGTCGATGCCAGCCAGCCAGAGGCGATCGCTCAAGGGGTGACTGACTGGTTACAAGGGAGCGATCGTCTCAAGCACAATGCTGCCAAAATGCAGGAATTTGTTAATCAAAACCTGGCTGGGCAATTTGTTGACACCATCCTGCAAACGCTACTGTCTGTTTAGATCTACCTGACGCAGAAATCTTATGAAGCTACTATCGAAATTAAGTGCTGTATTACTCAGTCTCTATCTTCATGGCTTGACTTTCTATTTCTGCATTACTGGGTTTTCTGCGGGTCTTCAGTCTAGTGCGCTCACAGCAGCCTATCAGCTTACCTTAGTCGGAATCCCGCTTGTCATTGCCCTATTTGTCAAAGACTGTCGTGAAAAACTGCTGCGGCTAGAACCGATCGATTTGCTGTATCTCCTGTTTGTGATCCTCTTTCTATATGACCTGCGAGAAGGCAGATTTGCGGCTGAATTTCCAGAAAATCTTGTAATCTATTTTTCTTTGTACTGGACTTCTCTAGCAGTTGCGCGAAGTTTGACGCTCAAACAATTTAAGCTGGTTTGCCAGGTCTCCAATCTGATTACGATCCTGACTTCCTCGATTATTCTGGCTCAGGTGATTACCGGAACTGCAAACTGGGCCGATCACGGTCGGCGACTGGTGGCTGGCGCAAGTAACAATCCCATCATTTTGGGGTACACCGGAGCCTATGCTTTTCTGACCAGTCTAATTTTGGCAATGCGTGCTAAGTATCCCTGGAATCTGGTTTGGCTAGTAGTAAGCTTACCTGGGCTATCGGTTTGTCTCTCTACAGGCACTCGTAGCGCCCTATTGTCTATCTTTTTGGGGGGTGCCTTCGTGGCGATTTACAGCTTAAAAGTTTTGGCTCGCTCTAACAAAAGCTTGTCCAGGGTAGTGTTGAATGGATTTATTGTAGTTACCTTAGTGTTCTCGTTTTCCCTGGCGAGCGAATCGTTTGTTCCGGCCGCGCGAGGGGGCGGCCCATCAGAAAAAGCATCCCCTATTACTGTGGCGCTGGAGTCTGGTTTAGAACGAGTTAGTTCCTTCACTCAAATATTGACTGGCGGCGGCAGCCAAGATCGTTCTACACAGCAGAGAGAAGTTCTCTATCAGACTGCCTGGGAAGGGTTTATGCAAAATCCGATGACAGGGAATGGGTTGTACTCTGCTCACGCCGCACACAATGCGTTTCTCCAGGTTTCAACTGAGTTTGGACTGTTAGGGGTTGTGACCTTTGTGGTGCCGTTTATATACATCTTCTACCGCATGATTCAAGTCATCTTTATCATGAAGCCTGATGTGCGGAGAGTGATCAAGTCTTTTCCTACACCAGAGCAGTTTTTGAACAGTGATTACGCCACAATTTCTAGCTTTTGTATTGTGATATTTGCTCAAGCAGTCTGTATGTTTTCATTCCACGGCGATCCTTACAGAAGCTTTTTACCGATTACGTCTATTGGCGTTCTGATTGCTTACTTGCGGCTAGGAAAGAGGGCGATTCAAAACTCCCGCTGGGACGCATCCTAGTTCCTCGTTTGTTGTTTGTTTCACGATCGATGCCCCAATTGTACTATTTCCATGAGCTATTCCCCGATCGCCTTGTTTATCTATAAGCGCCCCGATCACACTCGACAGACGCTGATCAGCCTGATGCAGTGTCCAGAGTTTGCGGAGAGTCCTTTGTTTGTCTTTTGTGATGGAGCCAAAAAGCCAGAGGATGCTGACAAAATTCAAGAAACGCGCAGCCTGGTACGTGAGCTAGTCGGAGAAACTGCCAAGATCATTGAGGCTCCCCAGAATCAAGGTCTGGCAAACTCAATTATTTCTGGAATCAACCTGGTGTTTCGCACCTACGATCGCTGCATCATTATCGAAGACGATCTTGTGGTACATCCGCGCTGTCTAGGCTTTTTGAATGCTGCCCTTGACCAATATGAAGCAGAACCTTCTGTGATGCAAGTCTCGGCTCATATGTATCCGGTGCCCGAATTTACTCAACGCACAGAAGCGCTGTTTCTTCCAATTCATACCTCCTGGGGTTGGGCAACCTGGAAACGAGCCTGGGCGCACTTTGATCCGCAAGCAGTCGGCTGGGAAGCACTGGAACACGATCGCGATCTCCGCACTCGATTCAACTTTGACGGCACGTTTGATTACTTCAACACGCTCAAGATGCAAATGTCTGGGACGCTCGATTCTTGGGCGATCCGCTGGTACTGGAGTATTTTTAAGCAGCGGGGATGTACCTTATTTCCGCCGATTAGCTATATCAACAACATCGGGTTTGATGGAACGGGCACCCACGGTTGGCGATCGGCCCGCCGCTTTTTTAACCGGGCCAACCCTCCGCAACCCCCGATCGCGTTTCAGTTACCTGAAGAAGTGCGGCTATTAGACACTGAATTAGCGACGGTCAAAAAAACGCTGCGAAAGCTTCGTCCCAGAGGATTGGTCATCGTCAAAGGCCTGTTGTTTTTGCGAAAAATGAAACGGGCGCTCATCCCCGCGAGAGCCTGAGCGTGATCAAGCCTGCAAAGTTGCAACGTTCCCCTTAAGAAGCTACTGTGTACACACATCTCTTTCTCGCTTCGTTTCAGTCGGCTTCAGCCCCCTAAATCCCCCAAAATTGGGGGACTTCAAGCCCAGAATCCGAGTTCAAAGTCCCCCAGATTGGGGGATTTAGGGGGCGAAGATCTCGGCAATAAACGATTAAGCAACTTGTGTGTACACGGTAGCCTTAAGAAGGGAGGACTTAAAGAAGTTGCACGTCGCGTTCATTTCGGCTTCCTAAACAACACAAACGCAGCGATCGATGGGTCAATGCCGTATCTCTTTGGTCAAAACTGATGGATAAGTTCATGGAGAACAGAAAATTGCTGGAGGTAGAAATTTGAGGTAGGGTGCTGCCAGACTTCCCTAAACACAGTACAGTAGTCAGGAAAGGTGTCTACCATGATTAAGTTCCTGCTGTGTTTAAGCAACCCCGTCGTTTTTGGTGCGTCAGCGCACTGCTAACTATCGTTTGTGTTGGCTACATTCCTGCAAAACTCGCCCAGGCAAAGCAGCAAGCTCCTGAGCCGCAACTAATTTTATTTTTGGGAGGGGGAGCCGATCGAGAGCGATCGTCTGTGCCCACGATTCAAGCCCATTCTCAATTGGCGGTCTGGGTTTCGACAGGTTCGCCCCAGGCGGCGACGATCTTTGAGAGCGCTGACATTGCTCCGATGCGACTGCACTGGGATTGCCGAGCGACCGATACAGTGACCAACTTTACGACGGTGATCAAAGACTTGCGAAAACGCGACATTCGACATGTTTATGTATTAACGTCGGATTTTCATATGCCCAGAGCAATGGCGATCGCCACGATCGTTTTGGGAAGCCAGGGAATTGCGTTTACTCCGATGGTCGTTCCGTCTCACCGCCCTCCCGAATCAAATCTGCGGATTCTCAGGGATATTGGGCGGTCTTTTGTTTGGTTAGCGACAGGTCGCACGGGTGCCAGTCTAAAGCAGCATTGGGCTTGCCAAGACCAAGAGTAACCCCTACCTTCCGATGCCCTTAAGAGCAGTAGAAGCAAAACGCTGGTCACTTTGAATGACTACATATACGTTTTGTATAACCATTCCGAAAATAACCCCCTAACGCTTCCATCTACTCAGAAATTTGTAGCTCGAATGGTCTAAAGTCCCCCAGATTGTGGGGTTGGGGGGCAGAAGCGCTGAATAACGAAGCGAAGAAATTGAAGCAAATCTCTTTTAGCAGGGTGGCGAAGCGATTGCATATGTTTATACAAACATTCCGAAAATATTCTCACAATTGATTTAAGACTGCTATATCAGTGCTGAGAAATTGATATGAAGACAATTTAATTAGCCCCGTTATTTTAACGTCAGTTCGATGAGAGTGACTCGCTTCGTTTCAATCGGCTTCAGCCCCCTAAATCCCCCAAAATTGGGGGACTTTGAACGAGAGATCTTGTCCAAAAGTCCCCCAGAATTGGGGGGCTGGGGGGCTGAAGTGCTGAGTAACAGAGCGGAAAAACTCTATCGAATTCACGTTATTTTAATTCCAACTGCTTGATGATCGAGGCTCACTCGTCATTGATCAAAATGTAGCAACTATAAGTCACTTAAAGTTTACTGAATGTCACTAACTTCTGGGAATAGAGTGCACATTATGAGGTTTCGCTTCCTACGCCATAAAGCGTTCTGGTTCATCCTGTTTAGCGCTGGATTTCTACTGCCTTTGTTGCTAAACCTTGGTTTCTGGCATTCTTATTTCTACAAGACAACTAATCCTGCTCAACCGCAACCTGTCCAAACAGTCTCAACTTCCTCGTTCAAGGTGTTTGATTCGCTGTTGTATCCTAATAAGCCGTCGATCGGCATGGAGAAAATTTGGGTGACCCACTTAGGCTTTTGGCGAAACTACAAAGACCGGTCATCTCCAGACGAGGCCGCTTGTCGGCAACTAGCTCGCACCGCAGTTCAACAAGGGAATCGCTACTTTGTAGTTAACATTGAGCATTGGCCCTTTGATATTCGCACGGCCTCTACAGCAGACGTGCAGAAAACCATGCAAAAAATCATCCAGGTCATTGATTGGATGAAAAGCGAGCGCCCCTCCTTAAAGATTGGAGTCTATGGGTTTCCGCCTATTCGAGATTATTGGGTTCCTTTAGCTAAAGATGCCAATCGATCGACTAAATGGCAAGCAGCTAATGAATTTCTAAGACCTTTAACGGCAAAGGTCGATTTTATTGCACCTTCTCTCTACACCTTTTACACCGATCAAGATGCCTGGGCAGCCTACGCCCGCGCAAACATTGCGGAAGCTCAACGGTTTGGTAAGCCTGTGCTGCCCTTCCTATGGCCTCGGTATCACATGAGTAATCGACTGCTGGCCTACTCCTACATACCGGGAGATTTTTGGCTTAAGCAGTTACAAACGGTGCGATCGACAGGGGCACAGGGGGCGATTTTGTGGGACTGGAATGGATTTAGTCGTCCAGCCAGCACTGCTTTCAATCCCCAAGATAGCTGGTGGCAGAAAACGATCGAATTTATCCGCCAAAGCTCTAAAGTATCGGCTTAAACCTGACCCTGCAAATCGCAAATTGACGCAACTGTGTGGATCGTCAAACCTCGATTGTTTAAAGCATTCTCGATCACAGACTGAGTTGGAGATTGCTAGGCGGATCTTAAAGCGAGTCACCGACTAAAAATGTTGAGTTGCGATCGACTGAAATTAGTTCTGATGGACATAGGTGCCAGGGTTGCTGAGTTGGTCTGCTGAGTTGATCTAGGGCGTAGTTGATCTATTAAAGCAAAAAGAGTCAGCGTTCTGATTGCCTCGCGTTTTAAGAAAGATCCAGCGTGAGGAAAATCTCTATGCTTCAGAGATCAATTCAATAATGCCCGGATTTTTACACTACTTGTTGTATATGGGATCGTGATGAAAGTCTCTATCATTACCGTTGTCTACAACGGGCGCAAAACAATTGAAGATACAGTAAAGTCTGTGTTATCGCAAGACTATCCAGACATCGAACATATTATTATTGACGGAGCTTCGACAGATGGCACTGTTGCAGTACTCCAATCGTATCGCCATCAGATCGCTCAGTTTATTTCTGAACCCGATCGCGGCATTTACGATGCCATGAACAAGGGCATTAAGCTTGCATCAGGCGAAATCATCGGCATTCTCAACTCAGATGATTTCTACGCAGATACCAACATTATTTCTACCGTTGTTAAACAGTTTGAGCAAACTCAAGCAGATTCGGTCTTTGGGGATCTTGTTTTTGTTAAACCGGATGATTTGAATAAAGTCGTTCGCTACTACAGTTCAGCAAAATTTCATCCCAAAAAGTTTGCAGATGGATGGATGCCCGCTCACCCAACTTTCTTTGTTAAACGGTGGGCTTATGAGCGCTATGGACTGTTCAAAACCGACTACAAGATTGCCTCAGACTATGAACTGCTAACTCGCTTTTTGGCAAAGCACAAACTCTCTTACAGCTACATTCCCCAAGTCATGGTCAAAATGCGAGTGGGAGGGGTGAGTACGACGAGTTTGAAGAGTAATTGGGTGCTCAATCGAGAGATTGTTAGAGGGTGTGCCGAAAATCAGATTCGTACTAACTTAGTCCGGGTGTTTTCCAAATATTTCACGAAGGTTTTTCAACTCATTCAACGCCCGACATGAAAATTTTGGTAACAGGCGCAACTGGCTTTGTAGGGTCAGCACTGTGTCGATCGCCCCACTCAGATACTCAGTTTTTTGGCGTGGTACGCTCGCTCGATCACACATTGCCCAGTGAAGTCAAACCCGTTGTTGTAGAGTCTCTGACGGATCTTGCAACTCGTTCTGAGGTGTTGTCTCAAGTCGATTGCATTGTTCATCTAGCGGCTCGTGTGCATGTCATGCGAGACAAGGTGAGCGATCCTTTAGCTGCGTTTCGGGCTGTCAATACTGAAGCGACTAGAGAATTGGCGATCGCCGCTGCTCGATCGGGAGTGCGTCGATTTGTTTATCTCAGTTCGATTAAGGTCAATGGCGAAGGGCAATTAACCTGTCCTACTCCAGATGCTAAAACCTATTCGGCATCCAGTCAGCCCAACCCTCAAGATCCCTATGGAATTAGCAAATGGGAAGCAGAGTCTGCCCTTGAGCATGTCGCCGCCGAAACTGGATTAGAAGTGGTCATTCTCAGACCGCCACTGGTCTATGGGGCGGGCGTGAAGGCTAATTTTCAGCAACTCATGAAGTTAGTTAAGCAGGGTGTGCCGTTGCCATTTGGTCGAGTTGAGAATGCTCGTAGTCTGGTGTATGTCGGCAATCTGGTGGATGCCATTTTGACCTGTGCCGCTCACCCGGCCGCCAGTGGGCAAACCTTTCTAGTCAGTGATGGCGTGGATGTCTCTACGCCTGATTTAATTCAGCATCTAGCAATTGCGTTGGGGTGTCCTGCCCGCTTGTTGCCTGTGTCGCCAGAAGTACTAAAACGTTTGGGACAAATTACGGGAAAGTCTGCGGAGATCGCTCGTCTGCTCGGCTCTCTCACAGTAGACAGCAGCAAGCTTGGCCATACGTTGAACTGGCAGCCGCCTTTTAGTTTGCAACAAGGCTTAAAAGCGACGGCTGACGAGTATCTGCGATCGAGTTCTCACCTATAGCAATGTTTGCTTGAACCGCTCATGACACATACTTTTCCTAGCTTTCTCATTGCCAGTGGATTGCTTAGTTTTCTGCTGGTTGCGCTTATCCGTAACTATCTGAGTTCTTATTTGTTGGATGTGCCCAACGATCGCAGTTCTCATACAAAACCGACTCCTCGCGGGGGTGGATTAGGATTCGTAATTGCGTTTGCGCTGACGAGTGCAGCATTGCCTTTTCTCACCAATTCAGAGCATTCAATTCTAAAGCCGACGGATGCGCTACATATCTGGTCTGTGTTGTTGCCCTTGGCAATCGTCGGAATTGTTGACGATCGCTACAGTGTGCCTTCTGCGATTCGTTACTTAGTTCAGTTAATGTCCGCCAGCATTGCTGTATTTTGGTTTGGCGCATTTCCTCAACCGTGGCTGACTCCATTAGGACTAGCCGGAACCATCGTTGCAGTAGTCCTCACCATAATTGGGATGACGGCATTGATCAACTTCTACAACTTTATGGATGGCTTAGATGGTCTAGTAGCGGGTGTCACTGTTGTACAGCTTGGCTTTTTGGCTATCGAACTCAATCAGCCGATTCTGCTACTCCTGCTAGTTGCCCTACTAGGATTTTTGTGGTGGAACTGGTCACCCGCCAAGATTTTTATGGGAGATGTTGGTAGTACGGTTTTGGGCGCGACGGTGGCGATCGGGCTACTTGATCAGTCGCACAATGCCGTTCAATCCTGGTCAGCGTTGGCGATTACGTTGCCTCTAGTAGCGGATGCGATCTACACGCTAGTTCGCCGCTTACAACGACGCGAAAATATCTTTAAGCCTCACCGAACTCACATTTACCAAAGATTGCAGCAAGCAGGATGGAGCCATGCATCTGTCGCCTCTAGCTACATTCTGATGACGATGATCATTGCAGCTAACCTACATTTCTTTCATGAAGTCGGCGCTCTGATGAGTCTGATGAGTGGAGTCAGCGCGATCGGGCTTGCCGAAGTCTATCTAACCATGCAAAAAAGAGAGCGAGAAGCGATCGTTACTCAATAATCTCGCTTGTCCTCTACAAAGATTACGAGTCTAAAAACGCTCCCCAAATCCCCTACCCGTGAGAAACTTTAAAGCAAAACCTTGTCTTAAAGTCCCCCAAAATTGGGGGGTTTGGGGGGCAGAAGCGCTGAACAACGCAGCAAGAAACCTCATCGAACCTGCGGTCTACTAGATCTCGTGAACTTGGCTCCCCTGAACGATCGCCCTAATTTGTAGGGCAACGGCTTCTGTCTGCTCCACCATCGCCAAATGTCCGCAGTCAGCAATCTCAAACACGTTTTCTCCGCAGTCCCCAAAGAGAGCATGAAAGCTGGCTAGATGCCGGACATATTTTGGCTCCATGATCGGATCTTTTGACCCCGCAATGAAGTAGACGGGCTGCCGAAGTCGAGCCACCACTTGAGGAAGAGAATGCACTTCTGCCTCCGTCGTAGAATCTAACAGCGTCCCCAAAGCCGCCTCCGAGTCAGCCACCACAAAATCGATCAAGCGCTGTTTTGCCCAATGGCGATCGATAGCCTTGACCACACTCGCCCGCACAAACAACCGATCGATCAAGGGCATCCGACTCAGCCAGCGCGGCCGCATCTTGACAATTTGCTTCCCAGCGTTGCGAAACCGCTCAAACTCTTCTTTGAGGTAGATGCCGCCTCCCGCATTCACACAGATCACACCGCTGACTCGATCGCTCATCTGATCCGCCGCCCATAGCGCGATACTGCCACCCAGCGAATGACCCACTAGCCAAACGTTAGAAAGATTGAGCGCTTCTAGTAACAGTCCCAAATCCCTCGCGTAGGCTTGAAGGCTATAGAGCGCTGTCGAATGCTCCCAATCGAGCGAGCGACCCGGCTGAGATTCTCCAAAACCGCGCAAATCGTAGGTGAGACATTGATAGTCGATCGCCAGTTTCTGAGTCAGCGGTTGCCAATAATGACGACTCAAAAGCCAGCCGTGGACAAAAACCAAAACTTCACGCGAATCGGTGGGAGCCGTCAAGTCATAGCGATGCAGCACTCCCAAAACAGAGATGGTAGACATGTTTCTATCCTACCGTGAAGGCGATCTCAAAAAGTTTTGAGCTTTAAAACTTGGCTAAGGAATGAAGAAGGCACTCTCAAAAAGATGAACCTGACGAATCGCGACGATCGGAACAAAATCTGCCGCAGGTTAAACCGCTTTCCTGATGGTCGAAGGTAGACTTCGTTTTTGTAAGCGCTGATTGGAATCGCCAGCCAAAATCACAGAAATTCCCTAAAATCTGCGTCCCAGAAGTCTCTGTTTCACGCCTTCAGCAATTTTTTGCCCCAGATACTCTGGGATCAGACTCTCGTTGGGGCCTAATAGATAGAGAATCAGTCGCGTTCGCCCGCGCCACACCAGCAAATTGGCATTCACCACCAGCAGATCTTCTTGCCAGATGGCGTACATTACTTTGTAGAATAAACCTGGCTGGTTATCCGCTTCGATCAACAAGGCGGGCAGATGGAAAACGGGATCAACGTAAAATTCAGTCTCAACCTGCTCTAAGCCCGCATCTAGATTGAATTCGACCGCCAACATTTCCTCAACTTCAAACCGTCCCGCCAGCGCCTCTCGAACCGCCCGACAGACATTTTCTGCGGTCTTGTCTGTTAGCGCCTTGCCGCTGCGAGACACAATCAGCTTGATAAACACCAGCATCGGTGGGTAAATTTGCCCATATAAGCTGAGACTATGAATCGTCAGACCATAGGCCGCCAGAACGCCAAAAATATCGCTTAACAAAAAAGACTGATTTCGGTAAGCAAAATGCAGCGCACTCTTGCTTCCTTCCGCCTTTAACTCAATCACTGCCTGTCGAGTTTTGTAAAGCTGGTAGGCCAGCCTGAGATTTTGAAGCTGAATTTCGCTACTGACAAATTGCTCATAAAACTGAGGAAACGCCCGGTTGAAGCGCTTTAACAGTTCTAACGTCGTTGGTTTTAAACCCAGGGCCATATGCGTGAAGAGGGGACTTTCTCGTAAAATGAAGTTATGAATGAGACGATTAGGGTCGTCGATCGCAGAAGCTACTTAAGTTTTTCGACTACAAATTTGATATTGATAATATCTTCTTAGTTGATAACTAGTTAATAAATTGGGCGCTGAGTCCATTTGCTACCTGGGCGAATGCCTGAGAGAATGAAGATGCGAGAGAATCTGAGAGAGATACTCGCTATACTGATTTCACCTTTACTACCTCCACCACGTTTGCATGGGTTTTTGGAAAAGCTTATTCAGTGGTTCTGATGCCCCCTCTGCCGCCAAGGCAGCCCCATTAGAAAGATACGTTGCTGATGGTGCCGACGATCGCGCCAATCGCATATTTTTCAGCACCGAACGGGAAATCGACCTGTACGAGCTAGAAGAACTGTGTGATGCGGTGGGCTGGTCTCGCCGTCCCTTGCGAAAGGTGAAAAAAGCGATTCAGCACAGCTTCTTGGTTGTCTCCATGTGGGAGCAACGGGGCGTTCAACGGCGATTGATTGGGTTTTCCCGCGCCACCTCCGACCACGCTTTCAACGCTACCATCTGGGACGTTGTGGTTCATCCTGACTTCCAGGGGAAGGGGATGGGCAAAGCGCTGATGAAATTTATGATCAAGAAGCTACGGAGCGAAGATATTAGCAACATTACTTTGTTTGCTGACCCGCATGTGGTGAACTTCTACCGAAATTTGGGGTTTATGTCTGACCCAGAGGGGATCAAAGGGATGTTTTGGTATCCAGATTAACTCAAGGTTCCCTAGTCGGGGCTTTGAGATACCCAACTGAGACAAATCGTTAGGGGAAAAGGGCTATCAATCGATCGCCTTCATACCGCTCATTTTCCCTGATGACTCAGTAAACGGGCCTGCTGGCTCCACTGCTCAACGTCGGCAAAGGTCGGACACAGATCGCGCCGCTGAAGGTTGGTGACTTGTAGCCTCAACATTTGTCGATGTAGGCGATCGGGTGACATTTGCAGCAGATGATCCGGAGAGGCGACCCCCGAATGGAGCAGAAGACCACAATATTGACAGCCCACGCTAGGAATTCTGGCTAAGTCTGCCAACGCAACCCATTTGTTGATGTGTTTGATGTGAATTTGTAGGTGGCTGGAAAGGAGGGTTCGCTGTTCGAGGGTTTTGCCCTTTTTTAACAGTTCGAGCGTGGTATAAATGCCGCAAGCTGCCAAGCGAGTCTGATCGTCGGCGCTAAGTCCAGGAAGCTGGTCGATCGACCAATCTGCCGACAGACTTTTGGGTTGAGCAGGGTGCCCCTGAGAAGCTTGAGAAAGCCGCTTTGCGTTGGTTTCCACAGAATTTTCTCGCGAATGGGTCGTTTGCCGAAGAATCTTGGAGTCGTCTAGTCTGGCAGACCAGAACGCACAAGAGTTCCTAGTTTAGCGGACTTTCAGCCGTAAGGTTCTGCCCAATTGACCACACCCATTTGACTAAACGAACCCGCCAACTCCCCAAGTTTTCCACAACAAAACGTGGTTTTCCACAGAATTCCGCAAGTTTTCCACAAGATAAAGGGACGAAAGACGCTTAAATCATCCCTCATCCCTCCTCTCAAAGCAGATTACCCCCAAAGGGGGAACAGATCATCGAAGTTCTCCCTCATCCCTTTTTATAAAGCAAGACTACTCCCACTCGATCGTCCCCGGTGGTTTCGATGTAATGTCATAGACAACTCGATTTACCCCGCGCACCTCATTGACGATGCGATTGGAGATGGTTTCTAGCAGATCGTAGGGAACTCTCGCCCAGTCCGCAGTCATGCCGTCTTCGCTGGCGACAAACCGCAACACGATCGGGTAAGCATAGGTTCGCTGATCGCCCATCACGCCCACACTGCGAATCGGCAACAAAACGGCAAAGGCTTGCCATAGCTCGTGATACATTCCCGCCCGGTTAATCTCTTGCCGGACAATCAGATCCGCGTCTCGGAGAATGTCCAATCGATCGTCGGTGACTTCGCCCAAAATGCGGATCGCTAACCCTGGCCCAGGAAACGGTTGACGACTGACGATTTCTTCGGGAAGACCGATCGATCGTCCCACTTTGCGAACTTCATCTTTAAACAGTTTGCGAAGCGGCTCCACCAGTTTGAATCGTAGGTCTTTGGGCAATCCGCCGACGTTGTGATGGCTCTTGATCTTGACAGCGACTCGCTCACCCGTTTGGGGGTCAACATTTGTGTCTGCCGACTCGATCACGTCTGGATAAAGGGTGCCTTGAGCTAGATAATCGAATGGGCCAAGCCGCTTGGATTCTGACTCAAACACGCCGATAAATTCGTGACCAATGCGCTTGCGTTTTTCTTCGGGATCAGTGACTCCTTTGACAGCTTCTAAAAAGCGATCGCGAGCATTGACATACTGAACATTGATATGAAACTGCTCCTTAAACAACTTCACCAACCGTTCGGGTTCTAGCTTTCGCATAAACCCCTGATCGATGAACATGCAGGTAAGCTGATCGCCGATCGCTCGATGCAGCAAAAATGCCAGCGTCGAAGAATCAACGCCTCCCGAAAGGGCCAGCAGCACTCGCTTGTCGCCCACCTTTGCCCGGATTTCACGAATCGCTTCTTCGACAAAAGCGGCGGTTGTCCAGGTGGGTTCGCACTCACAGATGTGGTAGACAAAATTGCGAATCAGTGCCTGTCCGCCTTGAGAATGCACCACTTCGGGATGGAACTGCACACCATAAAGTTTGTGGTCATGATGCGCGATCGCTGCACAGGGCGTGTTAGCGGTATGGGCCAATAGCTCAAAGCCATCAGGCAGGCTCGATACCGAATCGCCATGACTCATCCACATGGTGGTGTTGTCTTCAACGTTGGTCAGCAGATCAGTCGGGTCGTCGATCGTCAGGCTGGCTTTGCCATATTCGCCGCGATCGGAGCGTTCGACTTCGCCGCCTAGCTGCTGCACCATTAGCTGCATTCCATAGCAGACTCCGAGGACAGGAATTCCTAGCTGCCAGATTTCTGGATCGGAGTGGGGAGCGCCGGGGTCATACACCGAGCTAGGGCCGCCTGACAGAATGATGCCCTTGGGGTTGAGTTGGCGCAGTTGTTCGGCGGTGGTACGGTACGACAGCACCTCAGAGTAAACCTGAGTTTCGCGAATTCGCCGGGCAATGAGTTCTGAATATTGGGAGCCAAAGTCCAGAATAACGATCATCTGGCGATTGAGCGGAGTCAGGCTGGGTTCTGTAGATGCAGAGGATTGTGAAAGAACGGACTGTTCTGTCTGAGGTGTCACGGGAGTAACCTGATGAAATTCTGAAGGTGGATAGTTAGCAGCCTGTGAAAGTTGATTTTACGAGGGGTTAGAAAATTTAGATTTTGGGTATTCTGGCTATTCTAATCACATTAGCAAACGTTACTCAAGTCATGGGGTCGCTTTTTTGTGAGTCAGCAGAATTTGGCGGGCGCGATCGCCACTTCTACAAAGGTTCGCCGATCTGTAACTTTTACAACGATGGCTTTGAGCTTTGGTGAGTGAGCCAATTTATTTTTTTGATGAAAGCAAGCTCCTCTCTCTTCATGACTTCTTCAAAAAATACTGTCTGATCTCACGGTACATTGGGGTGAGTTTTTTAATCGGCTCACAATTAGACGCGGTGATTTAAGACACACCCATTCAGTCATTTTCTCCTTAATCTTTCGGAAGGAGCTAGCCCACGCTAGAGAAAAGTGCGAGGTTATGCCTCGCAGCGATCGCGCCTTTACTGTCTGAGAACCCCTCTTGTCAACCGATCAAAGACTTGAATGAACACTACTGCCAGAGATCAAAGGACTTTGACGCTAAACGCCCAACCAGAGGACGCAATCGATACAGTCGTGCTGCAACCCTGTGGTCGGTTGACGGGGATTGGGGGAGCTACCTTTCGGACAACGCTGGCACGGGCGATCGCTCAGTCCAATTCGGTGGTGGTGGATTTGCTGTGGGTGGAGGCGATCGACGATCAGGGGGTGGCTACCTTGCTGGCAGGAATGCGACAGGCTTGCGCTGCGGGCAGATCGCTTGCTTTTTTGGGAATGGATGCCATCACTCGTACCGCTCTAGACAAAGGTTGGGAACAGCAACGAGACGTTGTTTCATCGACACAGATAGATTTGTTTTCGCCTGAGTTTGAGCAGTTTTTGGATGGCTACAAAGCGGCAAAAGCTGCAAGGGCGACGGCGTTCTTAAAGGGATGAGGGAGAACTTCGATGATCTGTTCCCCCTTTGGGGGTAATCTGCTTCGCGAGGAGAGATGAGTTTAAAGGTCTGTTGGGTCTGACTTTCAGTGTTTTCTAGTGTTTTCTACTCTTCTAACTCTGGCGACTGCTAGACAGATTTTTTGAGAGCCAGCGTTACTCCGTCGGCAATTGGCAACAAACTAATCGTGACGCGATCGTCCTGGGCCACTTTTTGATTGAAAGCCCGAATCGTCTTGGTAATCTTGTCTTGATCGGTCGGGTCGGCAACTCGCCCTGACCAGAGAACGTTGTCGATCGCAATCAGTCCACCAGGGCGAATTAGCTGTAGGGCGCGATCGTAGTAGTCAGCGTAGTTGCCCTTGTCCGCGTCGATGAAGGCAAAATCAAAGTCTGTCTCTCCTTGAGCAAGTAGCTGATCCAAAGTTTCGAGGGCGGGGGCCAGATGCAGCGTGATTTTTTGAGCGACTCCGGCGGCTTGCCAATAGCGACGCGCGATCGCCGTGTAGTCTTCGCTAACATCACAGGCGATCAGCTTGCCGTCTGCGGGGAGTGCCAGAGCGATGCAGGTTGAACTGTAGCCCGTAAACACGCCGATTTCTAAAACTTTTTTGGCTCCCATTAACTGGATCAAGAGCGCCATTAGCTGCCCCTGTTCTGGAGAAATTTGCATTCTCGCCTGGGGATGGTTTGCCGTTTCGTCGCGCAACTGAGTGAGAATTTCAGGCTCTCGCAGAGAATTGGCAACCACATACTGATAAAGCGATTCGCTCAATCCAAACGATTTTTTGTACATCCTGCCCTCTGATTCTTTCAGGACTCATGCTATCGCTGCTAATCTGAGAAGACAACTGGATCAGCATAGATGGATCAGCACAGATGGATCAGCACAGAGGGAAAGTAACGTGAGTCGATCTCTTCGAGTTACCCGCGAGGGGTCGCTTCAAGTTAACCGCAACAGTCCGCTCCGAGTTATTTTGGCGGTAGTTTTAACAGGCTTGCTAACGGCTTGTGGGGCGAGTGGACTGCCGAATACTAGCTTGGTGAGAAAGGCGATCGCCATGCAGGTCTCTCAAACTCAGCAGGAAATCAGTCAGCAGTTGCGCTTAGACCCGCCCAAAGTAGAGGTCGATCGCATTCAGATCAAGACTCGATCGCCGCTGACGATTCAAAACCTGACCGCCTATCGCATTGAGGGCACCTACGATTTCACGCTAAAGCTGCGCGATCGCAAAGTTGCTCAAAAAGACAATCCGTTTGAGGTTTATTTGCAGCGACAATCGGAGGGCAAAACCTGGCGAGTGGCCCAGCCGCGAAAAGAATCTGGTTGGATTACAACACTCGTAGAGTAGTGCTTAAACTTTGGTGCGATCGGTCAAGATTTCGTATCCGGTTTCTGTGACGAGAACGGTGTGTTCAAACTGGGCAGAGAGGGCGTTGTCTACGGTGACGGCTGTCCACCGATCGGGGAGAATTCTCGTATTTTTGGAGCCTGCGTTGATGATGGGTTCGATCGCGAGCGTCATCCCTGCCCTTAGCTTTACGTTGGGCATCTGGTGAGTGCGAAAGTTGAAGACAGAGGGTTCTTCGTGCAGATTGCGCCCGACCCCGTGACCTGTGAAGTCTTCGACGACTTTGAACCCGTTTGCTTCGACATAATCCTGGATAGCACCCGCTAAGTCGAGTAAAAAGGCTCCCGCTTTCACCTGCTCGATGCCTGTGTAGAGGGCTTGTTCGGCAACATGGATTAGTTTTGCAGCGTCAGGAGTTACTTGTTGAACGGCGATCGTGATACAGGAATCGCCGTGAAATCCTTCAAAAAAAGCACCTGTGTCAACTTTAAGCACGTCGCCAGCGCGAATTACTTTCTTGCGGTTAGGAATGCCGTGAACCACTTCGTGATTGATGCTGGAACAAATCGAGGCGGGAAAGCCGTGATAGCCTTTGAAGCTGGGAGTTGCGCCCATTTCACGAATGCGCTTTTCGGCGTGGGCATCCAGGTCGGCCGTCGTCATTCCTGGCTCAACCATTTCTGAAATTTCTTTAAGCACCGTGGCTACGATCGCCGATGCCTGCCGCATGATTTCGATTTCGCGCTGAGATTTGATCTCGACACCTTTGCGCTTTTTGGGCGTGGACTGAGGAATTAAATTACTGAGAATGTTCATGAGGTGGGCAGGTAGTTCAGCGAGTAGACGGGACTTAAATTGAAGCTTAATCAATCTCTAAGGTAGCTTAATTTAGGTCAACGGGCGTTGGAAAGAGGGGCATTACGGAGCGCTCTTGCCTCCCGCAGTAACGACAACGATCTGAGAGGGATGCAGGAGTTCTTGAATGGTTTCGCTGACCTGTGCCTGGGTGACTCCTTCGATCTGATTAGGATATTGACGCAGTTCGGTGGGGTTGAGTCCATACACTTCGTTCATCAAGATCACGTCTGCCAGATTGTTTGGATTGGCCAATTCAACCGGGTAACTGCTGGTGAGCGATCGCTGGGCATTTAAGACTTCGCTCATACTGACACCTTGATTGCGAATCTGTTCCAAAACCTTGAGGGTGCTGGCGATCGCTTTGTTGGCATCTTCGGGAGCAGTTTGCATGGAAACCAGGAAGGGGCCCTGATGTACGCCTGCTTGAAAGTAGCTGTAGATGCCGTAGGTGAGTCCCTGACGATCGCGAATTTCAGTTCCTAATCGGCTAGAAAGGGTGTCGCCACCAAGAATTTGATTCATCACGGCAGCGCTGTAGAATTTGGGATCTTTGCGATCAATTCCCGCGTAGCCGAGAAAGGTAACGGACTGCGTTTTGCCGGGAATCACCTGATCTTCACGTAGCACGTTGGCAGGCAGCGAGACAGACGGAAAGGTTACGGCCGGAGGTTTGCCACTAGCCTTCCAGGTGCCGAGTTCTTTTTCGATCAAGGCTTTCACCTCAGCGGGGTCAAAGTCACCCACGATCGCCAGCGTCGTATTATCTGGACGGTAGTGCGTTTTGTAGAAGGTCAGCACGTCCGATCGCTGAATTCCCTGCAAACTCTGGCTCGTGGGGAAGCTGTGAAACGGGTGATTGGAAGGGTAAATCGCCTGCTGGAAGATCCGCCGCGCTACATAGGCAGGGCTATCCATCTGTACTTTGAGCGCTGTCAGGGCACGTTGCCGACTCAGTTCGAGTTCGCGGTCTGGGAAGGCAGCATTTTGCATCACATCCGCGATCGTTTGAACGAGGACGGGTAAATTTTCTGAAAGCGCAGTCGCCGCTACCAAAACGCCTTCTCGATTGGTGTCGAACGATAAATTGATGCCGCGATCGTCCAAAATCTTCGCCAGCGTCAAAGCATCTCGCGTCTGAGTGCCGTTGATCAAGTTGTCAGCCGTCAGTTTTGATAAACCTGCTTTGTCGGTGGAGTCAAACAACGCCCCGGCATTGACGTGTCCATTCAGCGAAATGGTCGGCGTACTGGAATCTTTGAACAGCAGCAGTTTTAGACCATTGGACAAAACAACTTTTTGGGGCAGCGATTGAGTGGGACGATCGTTCGATCTCGCGACAGGCGGCAAGTACTTGGCAACTTCAGCCGGATCGACAGGTGGGCCGAGATTAAACTGTTCTGCGGTTTGACCTGCGTTGACCGACCCGCCCGCTTTGGCATCTAATTGAGTAGGTTCAAAAAAGCCCAACGTTTGTCGAGACGGATCAAAATAGGTTTTGGCGACCCGTTGGATATCAGCAACCGTGACGCGATCGACCCCAGCCAAGAAGCGATCGGTAAACTGATAATCTCCAGCAGTGGTCTGATCGTCACCTAACTGCATTGCCTGACCCGTAATGTCTCGATTTCGCAGCAATACCGAGGAGCGCAATTGCACTTTTGCCCGTGTCAGTTCTGCGGAAGTAATGGGTTTATTTCGCAGATCGGCCAGCGTCGTTTGAATGGTTTGATCAATTTTGGCAAGTTCCTGTTGGGGGGCGGCCGTCGCCGATAAGCCATACCATCCACCCGAAATCATATTGGCAGGATAGCCTCCAAAGTCACTGGCTAAACCAGATTCAATGAGGGCTTGATAGAGTCGAGAACTGCGTCCCTGAGTCAGCACTAAATCAAACAAGTGTAATGCTGGAACATCGGGGTGAGTAACATTGGGCAAGGGATAGACCGCCTGCAACAGAGAAGCGCTTCCGGGTTCTTTAAGCACGATCGCAGCCTTCGCACGATCTGATTTTGTTGTATTCGGTGCGCTTGCTTTTGGAATCGTCGGACGTTGTTTGTTGGATGACGGAACTTTACCAAACAGTTCTTTAACAGCGTTCAGCGTTGCATCTGTTTGAATGTCACCCACGACAATCAGCACAGCATTATCAGGGCTATAATAATTGCGGTAATAATCACGTACCTGCTCGACGGTGAAAGACTGCACATCCGCCTTGGTGCCACCGACCATTAAGCCATAGGGAGAATCCGGAAAAGCGGCTCTCATCACGGCTCGATCGAGTCGATAACCGGGACTATTTTCGTAGCCTTGCAGTTCTGAAATCACGACACGCTTTTCGCTCGTTAGCTGGTCAGCGCCAATCACAGCACTCTGCATCCGATCAGCTTCAAGGGTGAGGAGCGATCGCAGCTTGTCGCGTTCAACCGTACCAAAATAAGCAGTCTGATCGTAGCTGGTGAATGCATTTGACTGGCTCCCCAACGCGCTAAACAATCGACCAAACTGAATCGGCCGATCTTGGGTGCCCTTAAACATCAAGTGTTCTAACTGGTGAGCAATACCGTTTACGCCGGGGGCTTCGTTGCGCGACCCGACTCGATACCAGACTTGAACTGTGACCACAGGCGCAGTCGGCACCGCTTTGGTTAAGACAGTTAAGCCATTGTCGAGAACCGTTTTTTTCACCTGTTCGGTCGTCGAGATGGCTGAAGATTTGGCCGCAGCTTGTGGCGGAAGGGCGTTGGCTGACTGCAAAAAAGCTGTCTCACCTGATAAAAGAATGACGGTCAGGCACAAAGCAAACAAAAAACTTGGCAGACGATATCGTTTCAGGAAGGGTAGAAATGACATGGGGCAGTGGGATTAGGTTGGGCAATTGACGGGGCTTGAGAAGGCGGGAGAACTTCGATGATCTGTTCCCCCTTTGGGGGTAATCCGCTTCGCGAGAGGGAGGAGGGAGGGAAACAAGAATTGGACTCGCTTTGTTTTTAGTTTGGAGGCTGGGGCGTTGCTGAATCAGCTGAATCAGAGGATGAATTGCCCCAAAGCGGCGGGAAACCCAAGGTTCAAACTCCCCCATTTTTGGGAGATTTAGGGGGCGAAAAGATGGACACTTCCCCCAGATTCATCCCTCCAATCAGCAACGCCGAGGCTGGATTTTGAGTTTCTTTGCGCTTTTTAGTGAAGGTGGAAAGGCTTTTGAGGAGGATGTGATAGAGGAGGATGTGATAGAGGAGGATGTGATAGAGGAGGATGTGATAACTGTGACTCAGGGGCGTGTTCGAGTTGACAATAGGGGCGACTGTAGCTGAGAGGCGATTCTAGCGCATGTTGGGCTAGTAGGTCGGGGTCGCTCAAAACTCGCTCAGTTTCTCCGTCGTAAACGACTTCTCCTCGACCGAGAACGATCGTACGATCGCACAGTTCTAACGCCAGATCTAAATCATGAGTTGCGATCAGTTGGGTTAAGGGAAGGGTCGCTAATAAATCGATTAACTGACGGCGCGATCGCGGGTCAAGCTGGGCCGAGGGTTCGTCTAATACCAAGACTTGAGGCTGCATGGCCAACACGCCCGCCATCGCGACTCGTTTCTTTTCACCACCCGACAACCCACTGGCATTGCGAGAAGCGTAATGATCAGGATCAAGTCCTACACAGCGCAGCGCATGGATGGCTCGATGGTTCAACGCTTCGCCGCGAATGTCTTGATTTAACGGGCCAAAGGTGACATCTTCCCAAACCGTTGGCATAAATAGCTGGTCATCTGGATTCTGAAATACCAATCCGACAAAGTTGCGAATCTGCTTAAAGTTTTCGGGACGCATCCCCAATTCACCGACAATCACCTGTCCCGTTTGGGGAGCCAGCAGACCATTAAAGTGAAGCAGCAGTGTTGATTTTCCGGAGCCATTTGCCCCCACTAATGCCACCCGCTCAGTCGGCCGGATGGAGATATTAACGTGTCTGAGTGCTTGTGTACCATCTGGGTAGGTGTAGCTGAGATTTTCGATAACAATCGGATTGTGGTGCATGAGCGATCGCGCTTACCTAAAACAATATAGAAGTTTTGCCTAATCCCTTTCGCTCTTGGCTCACCGTAGATCCGGGTTGAGGCATCAACCTTCGAGAATATTTGGGCGAGAATATTTGGGAAGGTACTTTTCTAGTGTGACAGCCTTCAACTGCTCTAAATCTCCCGCCCTAATTTTCCCTTGTTCTTAAAGGGAGCCAGGGGGAATCTCCAAAACTTTAGTCTCCGATCAATCCCTTTTTAAACCTCCGCTTAGAACCTCCGCTCAGGCTGTTGGACTCGACAGAGCAACTTACTTAACTTGGGTTTGCTCATTCAACTCATGGAACCAACTCCTTAAAAGCGGAGAAAAGGGGAGATTAGAGAAACAAATAAATAGCCTGGCCTGCTAGAGCCAACATTGCCGTCAAAGTTAGAGCCAAAATGTCGCGCCGTCCCGGCTTGGGCATTTCTCTCAGGGGAGGCGACCCGGCATATCCACGAGACAGCATTGCTTGATGCACCCGCTCTCCTCGTTCATAGGTGCGGATAAAGAGAGAACCAATCATGTTGCCCACTACAAGTCTTTGCCAGCGCCGACTATTCATGAGATTGCGAGACAGGGCCGCCCGTCGCATCGCGTTAAATTCGTCAATCAGCACGGCGATATAGCGATACATCGATTCGAGAATGGCAACCAAAAGCGGTGGAGTTTTTAACTCAGTAAGGGCTTGAAGCAGCGCAGGCACCGAAGTCGTCAGCGTCAAAATATTTAACAGCAGCAACGATAACAGCGCTTTTGTCACCACACTGCCCAAAATCATCAATCCCGTGGTCGTAATTTTGAGAAATCCCCACTGCCAGAGGATCGTGCCGCCTTCGCGAAACAACGTGCCCAGCAAAACGACACTAACAAAGGCTGATTCCACCGCCACTCGCTTGAGCAAAACCGAAAACGTGATTTGACTGACCAATAGGGCGATCGCTACCGCACTTCCATAAATTGCCCAAGTCCACCAGCGCCCATTCGGAGTCAGCACGATCGCCAGTAATAACAGCAACACACAGAGAATCCGAGTTTTGGGCGTGAGAGCGTGCCAGGGCGTTTTTCGCTGACTGTCCACATCTAGATGAATTGCGCCAATGTGCAATAGCAGCA
This sequence comes from Phormidesmis sp. 146-33, assembly GCF_052939515.1. Classification (NCBI taxonomy): domain Bacteria; kingdom Bacillati; phylum Cyanobacteriota; class Cyanophyceae; order Leptolyngbyales; family Leptolyngbyaceae; genus Phormidesmis; species Phormidesmis sp. 146-33. The sequence continues at coordinate 36,571 of NZ_JBJPHU010000003.1, read as the reverse complement.
TTCAAATCCTCTTAACTAATCTTCAAATCCTCTTAACTAATCAATGCGTGAATCCGTTTGTGAATCGCTGCGATCAGAATCGCCTTTAACGACCAGTTTGCCGATGCCCCAGGCTAGTCCAAAGGTTGCCAATGTGCCGACCAAACCCGCGATCGGTGTGGCCACCTGTTCCGGAACGCCTCTCAGCGCATATTCATCAAACACTTTGTAAAACGGCAGCTTTTCGGCAGGCTTTTCGGCGGCCTCTTTATCACCAAATTTCAAATCTTCAGATACCCGGTCTAGCCCGTCTGGATCTTGACTGGCGAATGGAGACAAAAAGACGGCAATTAGTAAGGCGATTCCTAAACCCGCGAAGATCATGGCTCGGTTGCGCGTTCTGGTTGCGTTCGTGTTCATAGTTTGTTCGAGTTGGGGGGTGAAGAATTCTTGGATTAGCGAGTCGAGAGCGATCGTGGAATTGACGACGTTGCTCTATGAGGTGGACGGTAAAACAAATCAGGTCGAGTCCGCCACACAAAGCTTACCGTTGCCACCGTAATCAGAGCTTCACCGATGCCGATCAGGATGTGCCAGCCGATCATCGCCACCATCGCCACCTGAAGCGGAACAGTGCCAGAAATCGCCAGTTGAAGCGCCGTTGAGACCGAGGCCACTACCACACTGACCCAGGACGCGATCGCCGACCCTGCCACCATGCCTGCGAGTTTGTCCTGCCCGATCGCCCGTCGAATTCCTCGAAACAAGTAATATCCTAAAAACGTGCCAATCAGTCCCATGTTGAAAATGTTGGCTCCCATCACCGTAATGCCGCCGTCTTGAAAGATGAAGCCCTGCACCATAAAGACACAAGCCATCACCAGCGAACCTGCCCACGGCCCCAACAAAGCGCCTGCCAAAGTCCCCCCCAGCAAGTGTCCCGAAGTTCCTCCTGGAATCGGAAAATTAATCATCTGTGCAGCAAAAATAAAGGCCGCACAAACTCCCATCAGCGGAACCGTTCGTTCCTGGTACTCCGCCTGAGCTTTTTGGAGCGAGACCACAATCAGAGCGATCGCCACCACCCAGGTCACCCCCATCACGGGCAAATTCAGGAACCCATCCGGGATATGCAGCGCCAATTGAGGAGCCGCCCAATGGAGCAGGGAACCAGATAAAACAGACGGTAGATCAGCCATAGTCATTTTGTAATGAGTAAAAACGTCTTCGAGTTTCAGTAAACTTGCGTACTCTAGAGAATTCAATCCTCTCCGGGGGCATTGAGCGGTAAACTTAAGCAGGAATTCAGGATTGTTACAAAGAGAGGAATCCTATCAAACAGGCTGAATTTTCTAGAAAGTTTTTCCTAGACTAAGTGCCGTCTTTTAAGTTAAAGTAAGCAATTGTGAGTTTTTTGAAGTCCTATGAAAGCGCAAGAACTAATCCGCTCGATCGAAGCGGAGCAGCTAAAGTCAGATCTTCCCGTCGTTCATATCGGTGACACGGTTCGCGTGGGCGTGAAAATTAGAGAGGGCGACAAAGAGCGTACCCAGCCCTACGAAGGAGTCGTGATTGCCAAGGGCAGTGCTGGCATTAGCCAAAACATCACCGTCCGCCGCGTCTTTCAAGGAGTTGGGGTTGAGCGGGTTTTTCTGATCCACTCTCCTCGAATTGAGAGCATCAAAGTGCTGCGTCGCGGTAAAGTCCGTCGCGCCAAACTCTACTTCTTGCGTGAGCGCACTGGTAAGGCAACTCGTCTCAAACAACGCTTCGATCGCCCTTTGTAAGCGGCTGGCGGTTAGCCCTTGATAAACTCACTTTCTGCTAATCGCTAAAAGCTACAGCGAACTGTCCATTAGCTGTTAGACTAGATAAGGCAATAAGTCAGGGTCGTTCGGCTCGTGCGCTCTTAGTTCAGTTGGTAGAACGCAGGTCTCCAAAACCTGATGTCGGGGGTTCAAGTCCTCCAGGGCGCGCTGGATTGCTCTGAGCTAGACAAATTGGTTAAGCAGTTGATGGACATTTTTGATGTCGGCCATGAAATGTTGAAATAACCCTTGCTTCCGAATCTGTGCGGGGTTGGATCAGCCAGGTTCTGTTGTTGAGTGACAGACTTTAAACTTCAAGAATTTACAGATTCGTTAGACTGTAGATTCAGACACACTCGTTATTAGACAGACGGGAGCGCTTGAGAACTGTGGCAAAAAAAGACGAAGCAACCCTGCCGGAGACAAAAGAAGCCGGATTTAACCCAAATTCCTTTGTTCAAGAAACGAAAGAGGAACTGGACAAAGTAGTCTGGCCCAGTCGTCAACAGCTAATTAGTGAGTCAGTGGCTGTTATTTTAATGGTGACGCTCTCGGCAACTCTCATCTACCTGGTCGATCAGTTCTTTCAGTGGGCACAGATAAAGGTGTTCGGATGACTTTTACTTCAGACGAATCGCAAGAATTAGCACAACGCAACCCAGCCGAGGACTCAGAAGAAAATCTGGCGCTGGAAAAAGCTCGTTGGTATGCGGTGCAGGTTGCCTCTGGGTGTGAAAAGCGCGTCAAAGCGAACCTGGAGCAGCGCATTCAGACGCTAGATGTCACCAACAGAATTTTGGACGTACAGATCCCTGAAACACCCATCCTCAGACCTCAAAAAGACGGCAAACCTAAAGAAGGCTCAGAAAAAGTCTTTCCGGGCTATGTCTTGGTGAGAATGCTAATGGATGACGAAGTGTGGCAGGTAATCAAAAACACGCCCAACGTGATCAACTTTGTGGGAGCAGAGCAAAAGCGCCGTTATGGACGGGGGCGCGGTCACGTTAAACCAATGCCCCTGGGTCACTCAGAAGTTGAACGCATCTTCAAGCAGTCCCAGGAGCAGGAGCCAGTCAGAAAAATTGACATGGCAGCAGGTGACAAGATTGTCGTTCTCTCAGGGCCGTTTAAGGACTTTGAAGGCGAAGTGATCGAAGTCAGCGCCGAGCGCAACAAACTCAAGGCTCTGCTTTCAATCTTTGGGCGGGAAACCCCTGTGGAATTGGAAGTGAACCAGGTTCAGAAAGTTTAATTCGGAGTCGAAGAGATTACGATCGATGGCAAAAAAAATCACGGCGGTCATTAAGTTGGCAATCAACGCCGGAAAAGCAAACCCAGCCCCTCCGATTGGCCCTGCACTGGGTCAACATGGGGTAAACATCATGATGTTCTGCAAGGAATACAACGCAAGAACTGCTGACCAAGCAGGGATGGTGGTTCCGGTAGAAATCTCAGTTTACGAAGACCGCAGTTTTACCTTCATTCTCAAAACACCTCCTGCCTCCAAGCTAATTGCCAAAGCGGCTGGAATTGAGACAGGTTCGGGTGAGCCAAATCGTAAAAAAGTAGGGTCGATCTCCCGCACCCAGTTAGAAGACATTGCCAAAACCAAAATGCCTGATCTGAACGCCAATGACATTGATGCGGCGATGAAAATCATCGAAGGCACCGCTAAAAACATGGGCATCACAATCAGCGAATAAGCAACGCAAACATTACGGGGGAGAGAAGATTCTCGCCAATACCCCAGGAGAGTGACATGACTAGAAAAGTATCGCGACGACTACAAGAGTTACAAAAGAAGGTCGAGGAGCGGCCTTACGAGCCACTTGAGGCGCTCAACCTTCTCAAAGAGACTGCAACCGCAAAGTTCCCCGAATCGGCGGAAGCGCACCTGCGTCTCGGCATCGATCCCAAGTACACCGACCAGCAGTTAAGAACGACGGTTTCCTTACCCAAAGGGACGGGGCAAACGGTCAGAGTGGCGGTGATTGCACGTGGCGAAAAGGTCAACGAAGCCACTGTTGCGGGTGCTGACTTGGCGGGTTCTGAGGAGCTGATCGAAGACATCCAAAAAGGGATGATGGACTTTGATTTGCTGATTGCCACGCCGGACATGATGCCGCAGGTCGCAAAATTGGGACGACTGTTGGGGCCACGCGGGTTGATGCCTTCTCCCAAAGGGGGAACGGTGACGTTTGATTTGGGGCCAGCGATCGCCGAATTCAAAGCAGGGAAGCTAGAGTTTCGAGCAGACAAGACAGGAATCGTTCACGTTTTGTTTGGAAAAGCGACTTTCTCGGCTGAGGATCTGTTGGCGAATCTGAAGGCGCTTCAAGAAACGGTCGATCGCAACCGGCCTTCTGGCGCAAAGGGTCGCTATTGGCGCAGTGTTTACGTCTCTTCTACGATGGGGCCGTCGATCGAAGTTGACATTAGTGCCCTGCGTGACCTTAAGATAGGAGACGCTGCTTAATCGAGTTCTGAGCAACTTTGAATTAGCACAGACCTGTATCTTGTTTCAGGAGAAGCACATCCAAAATTTTGTCTGAACTAAATAGCCAAGCCGGAGACAGCAGGGGCTTTATGCTTAATGTCCTGCCTAGGTTTGATTTTTGACTCTCACGATGTCCTTCAGCACCTGAGTCAGATGTCATGTCACCCCGGCCAATCGCTGGGGTTTCTTTTTGGCTTGGCTTTTAGAGACAACCATCAGATACCAATCTCAACTTAAGGAGGTGATTACGAATGGGTAGAACGCCAGAAAATAAGCGACAGATCGTTGCCGAACTCAAAGAAACGCTGAATGACTCTCAACTGATGTTTATCATCAACTACAGTGGCTTGACCGTTTCCGAAATTGGCGATTTGCGAAACCGTCTGCGTCCCAAGGGCGCGGTGTGTAAGGTGACCAAAAACACCTTTATGGGAATCGCGACTCAAGACGATGAGCGGTGGCAATCAGTCGGCGAAATTCTCAAAGGCGACTCTGCTTTTGTGATGGTCAAAGATGACCTGGGTGGCGCAATCAAGGCTTACCAGGAATTCCAGAAAGCCAGCAAGAAGACCGAAATTCGCGGCGGCGTGATGGATGGTCGAGTGCTGAATGAGGCGGATTTGAAAGCGATCGCTGACCTCCCCTCCAAGGAGCAACTCATCGCTCAAATTGCAGGCGCAATCAACGGTGTGGCAACTCAACTAGCCGTGGGTATCAATGCAGTACCTTCTGGTTTGGCGCGTGCGATTCAGCAGATTGCAGACAAAGACAATGCAGCGGAAGAAGACGTAGCTGCTTAGAAAGGATGAGCGAGAACTTCGATGATCTGTTCCCCCTTGGGGGGTAATCCGCTTCGCGAAGAGGGATGAATTGATTGGTCAATTTTGAACTCGAAACTCAAAGCTCGACACCCCAAAACTTTTTTCACTTAGGAGATCAACTATGTCTGCTGTTACCGACGAAATCGTTGAGAAATTGAAGGGTCTGACCCTGCTTGAAGCCTCTGAACTGGTTAAGCAAATCGAGGAAGCGTTTGGCGTGAGTGCTGCGGCTCCGGCTGGCGGCATGATGATGATGGCTCCTGGCGCGGCTGCGGCTCCCGCTGAAGAAGTCGAAGAAAAGACCGAGTTTGATGTTGTGTTGGAAGAAGTCCCTGCTGATAAGAAGATCGCAATTCTCAAGGTCGTGCGGACAATCACGGGTCTGGGTCTGAAGGAAGCAAAAGACTTGGTAGAGGCTGCTCCTAAAGCAGTTAAAGAAGGGGCTGCCAAGGGAGAAGCTGAAGATATCAAGAAGCAACTCGAAGAAGCAGGCGGCAAGGTTTCTATCAAGTAGCCGTTTCTTTGTGTCTCAACTTAGCGTTAATTTGATTCAGTTTTTTCAACTCAACTTGTTTTGGTTTTTGATGCTCAGTTTTGAGGAGCTTCAATCCAAAGTTTTTGGAGAGTTGAGGCGTGTTTCTACTGAAGTCAGTAAAGCTAAGAAACTCATCAATTTGCGTCTAAGTTATCTTTTCTGATGATGTTAGGGGTCTCTTAGGAGGCTCCTTTTTTGCATCGTCTGACTTTTTCACCCGATGCAGAACTTTTCACTCATAAAATCGTCCTAAAGTGGAAACCTTTGCAAAGTTACCGTAATGAAAGTTCAGAGGTTATGGAATTATTTTTGGGTAGTCTCCATTAGCACAGCCACCTTGTCGAGTTCTGCGCTGGCAGCGGAGCAAGTGATTTTGAAGTATGGCGTTTTGCGGGAGTCGATTTCGGTCAGCGAACTCACCGCCTTTGCTGATAAAGGTGATGTTTCTCCCGCCCTTCAAGCCCATTTGCGACTTTCAAAACAAGATCCCGTCGTGGTGCGCCGATCGCTCACCCAAACTGTCACCCTTAATCCCACACTTCTAGATCGCATCCTTAACAGTCCGATCGGCAATAGGCTACTCGATCCGCTGAGTCAAGCCATTCGCACACCCAAAGGAGGAGCCGATCGTCAGGCATTGCGGTCTGCCCTGATTCTCTCTGCAACTGGAGACAGCAAGCTTTCTATTCTAGAAGTCCTGCAAAAGTACCCGACTCAAGAAGTTATGCTGGATGGCGATCGACTCGTTGATGCCTACAAACGGTTGAGCGAACTCGCCGATCGCCTGCAAAATCCCCTGAGCAGCTTTTTTTAGGTTATGGAATTTGAATCTTCAGTACGCCAGAGTTAGTACGCCAGAGTTTCTAACGTTTCGCGTAAATAATTGTGAACCAGCGTGTCTAAGCTAAGATCCTGAATCTGCTTGTCTGTGTCACGTTCAATTCGCCAACTCTTGAAGCCAGAACTGTCTGCGATCGCTCGCTTTAGACTATCCCAAACTTGAAGTTCGGCCATTAGCGGACGCACTTGGGCATCACTTTCGGACGGCGAAGAAGCAGAAGGATTTACCATAGTTCACCTGACAGTTAAGGAGTCGCGACTTGAACAATACTAAGCTTTTACGAAGCGCAATTTCAGGCATCCATTGGTTGCCCGGTTTCTATCTCTAGAATAACTTAAGATATTTTTGCATCTGTGATGTGGACAACACTTTACAGCCACCAAGACGCTAAATTTGGCTATGTTTGGATAAATTGCACTCTGTACACTTCGGCTAGTCAGTATTGGCTTCAGTATCAGTTGGCTCCGTTAACGGGGAAGGCTGAGGCACGGGAATATCCGTAGAGGGCTGTGTCAAGCTGTCTGCAATCAGAGGCGGCACGATTTGATTGACTCGCAGCCCAAAGATCGAAAAACTTTGTGGAATATGGGCCAGCGCAAAGGGGGCAGTCGCGTCAAATTGAGCATCGCTGGTCAGCAAGACTTGTGCCACACTCAAAGGCACCTGCAAAAACAAATTACTCGCTAGAAATCCGATCGCCGCGACTAACAACCCCAAGCCCCGCCATGCTAAAAATGGCGATAAGTCAGCCGTGATCGGCGCGACAAAATAAATCTGACGCAACAATATAACTAGCAGCAGCGCTCCCAATCCAATCCAAATGGGGTTCGCACGCGCCTTAAAGAGGGTAAGCAAGCGACGCTGATCTTCTGTAAGCTTTTCTGGCTTGATAGCGACGGGCACCAAACTAAAGATGTAAAAAGGTTTTTTCCACTGCATCCAAGCGATCGGAGCAGTGCCAACCAGAGCAACCAGCCCCAACTCCACGCTCACAGGCAAAATCGGATCACCCGCTAACCCCAGCAAGCACAACATCAAGCAAAGTGGCACCGCAGCCAAGCCAGCCGCATGAATCCACAAATACGGATCAGACCAGAAAGCACGCATAAGTTACACTCGCGTTAATCCCACCATCATTGTAGAGGTGAGTGGGATCTGGAGCGGTGGGCGTAGAAGATGAAAAAGGCTCCCTGAGTCGAAGTGGTGACTAACAGCAGATTCAGAGAATTTTATCTCTCCCACACCCCAACTCGGTTCTTTAGTCAATCACCTGAGCGCGCTGCTGTTTGAGGCTTTGAAGCTGTTGTAGCAATGACTCGGTTTCTGCATGAAGATTGAGAAACTTTGCTTGCTGATCAGCCTGATAAATTGCTTTCATTTTTTCGAGAGAACGCAAATCTGAACAATCGCTTTGAGGCTCACAGACCGCTACACCACTGAATTGAGCGTTTGAATTTCGGGATGTCATAGTGATTAGGAATTTGTACTTACTCACACCGTCGTTTATCTTAACCTAAACTTTACACGAGATCAGATAAAGAGGCTCACTTTTGTGGACGGATCGAAAATTCTTTTAGTTTCCTAGCCCCTGGCTCGACATGCTTCGACACAAATCACCGTCAAAGAAAGCCCTCACGGTAGACTAGGATCTACACTTGTTGCATTCAAGAATTGACTCCTGTGACCCTAAGCCTGTCTACTTCCGATAAATCCCTTCGTGAGGCAATGCCCAAAGTTCAAAACTGGCGTGGCTTGATTGAGGGCTACCGTCGCTATTTGCCTGTTTCTGAGACGACTCCTATTGTGACCCTTCATGAAGGCAATACTCCTTTGATTCCGGTGCCGACGATCGCCGCGCAGATTGGCCGACAGGTACAGGTATTTGTCAAATATGATGGGCTAAATCCGACGGGGAGCTTTAAAGATCGGGGCATGACGATGGCAATCTCCAAAGCTAAGGAAGCGGGAGCCAAAGCCGTAATTTGTGCCAGTACGGGCAATACGTCAGCCGCTGCGGCTGCCTATGCAAGACGAGGTGGGATGCGGGCGTTTGTGTTAATTCCTGATGGCTATGTGGCATTGGGTAAGCTGGCTCAGGCGCTACTTTATGGGGCAGAAGTTCTGGCAATTAAGGGTAACTTCGATCGCGCCCTAGAAATCGTACGAGAGATGTCAGAATGCTACCCGGTGACGTTGGTCAATTCGGTTAACCCCCATCGTCTAGAAGGGCAAAAAACCGCAGCTTTTGAAGTGGTGGATGTGTTGGGTGACGCGCCTGACTGGTTGTGCATTCCGGTAGGTAACGCGGGCAATATTAGCGCGTATTGGATGGGGTTTTGTCAATATCATCAAGAAGGACGATCGACCAAACTACCTCAGATGATGGGCTTTCAAGCGGCAGGGGCGGCCCCGTTAGTGACAGGTCATGCTGTGAGTCAACCCGAAACCCTGGCCACTGCTATTCGCATCGGCAACCCCGCCAACTGGGGAAAAGCGATCGCCGTCCAAGACTCCAGTCAGGGCAGCTTTAATGCTGTCACGGATGAAGAGATTTTGGTCGCCTATCGAATGCTGGCAGGCGATGAAGGAATCTTTTGTGAACCCGCCAGTGCTGCGTCGGTTGCAGGTCTGCTCAAAGTTAAGGATCAAGTTCCTACAGGGGCAACGATCGTCTGTGTGCTTACAGGCAACGGCTTAAAAGATCCCGATTCTGCCATCAAATTTAGCGAAAACAACTTCAGACAAGGAGTTGAGCCAAACCTGGAGACCGTTGCGAAGGTGATGGGGTTCTGAAGAAGGGATGAGGGGTGAAACGGTTTGGTAGAGCGGTTGAGGCGCTGACTCAAAAACTTGGATTCAATCCTGGCTTTACCTTCACAGACACTCACCTCACCCAAAGACTCAAAGTTTAATACATCATTCATCCCTCATCCTCTGCTTCGTCAACATGTCCACCGTGTCTCCCAGCGCCGTCGTTAGATTTTTGCGGGTCTGAACATGATTCGCTTGCTCAATCTTCAAATCTTGGGCCAACCGATCGCGCTCACTCCAGACTTCCAATAGCTTTAGTTTGAGTTCTTCAATGGTTTGCAGGGCATCAATCGATCGCTCAATGCTGGAGGACAAAATCGGAGTATCGGCTGAGGGCTGGGGCAGGCTTTTGAGGTGATTGACTTCTGCGGTGAGGGCAGCGATCGTTTGACGGGTGAGCATGGCTTCCGTTCGACGCTGTTGGGCTTCGGTTTCGTATCGTTTGCGCCAGTTGTCTGCACTCGCGTTGGCAGCGTTTTGTGCGTCCTGGGCTTCTTGCAACCGTTGCTTAAGCTCTTTGATTTCGTTGAGCCATTGAACCACCTGATCAGACATGCTCGATCCCTCTCAACCCGCTTAAATTCCACTGCTTAATCTCCAAAGATACACCCAGAATGAAGGATGCGGGGATGAGAGAAAGGACAAATTTGTTAGGTTCTCGATTCTTACTTCCAGCCTTTGCGCGCTTGCTCCAACACGTAAGCAGAAACGTCTTCAACCTGAGACTTCGTTAACTTTGTTTTGTAGGCAGGCATGTTGTTTTTGCCGTTGAGGACGAGTTGACCGATCGCCGCTACGGTTGCATAGCCATTTTGCTGGAGTGCCTTCAGTTTCAGGGTTTTGTTGCGTCGCACGATGTTGCCTCCGTTAGCGTGACAGCCTGCACAGTTGGCTGCAAAAACCTGTGACCCGTTCTTAAGGTTGGCGGCCAGCGTCGGCGGAGTCAGCAACACAATTCCTAAAATGAACCCAACCAGACCGATCGTTAGAAATCGCTTCAGCATTTTATTTACCCATTTGTATTCCTGATCCTGACATATCTTCGCCAACACTCATTCTTTTGAGACAATAACAAAAGAGAATGGCAGAATATCAAAGTGTTGTCAGAAGAGGAGTTTGCTCTGTGCTAGTGCAACTTGGAGTGGGGGCGATTTGTTTTGCGATCGCGTTTGTCTTGGCCAGTCTGGTGGAGTATTGGATGCATCGCCTGATGCATGTTTCGCCCAAAATTGGAGAGCGGCATCGAGATCACCATCGGCGCAATGAGGGTCAGGGCGTTTTGTGGGAGTTTCGCGACTATGTAAAAAGCACGGTAATTATTCTCTGTCTAATGTTTTTTCACTCATTTGCAGCAGGAATGGGCTGGTTTCTTGGCGGCATGATCTACGCAGCGTTTTCCTCTTATGCTCATCAACTCCAGCACGAAAATCCATCAAAGTGCTTTTGGATGAAGATGCCCGTCCACTATGTCCATCACAAGTATGGAATGTGGCACCACAATTTTGGGCTTGCAGTCGATTGGTGGGATCACATCTTTGGGACGTACAAGCTGGTTGAGTGGGTCGATGAAACTGAATTGAGTCAACCCGATCGCTCTTATCTACAGTTGCGCTGGTGGTAAAAGAACTGTGGATTTGATGAAATCTCTGAGTGCAAGCTTACGCCGACGAGCTTTACCTTCTAGAAATCGGCGGCGCATCTAATCGGGGTTTTGACGTTGGGTTGCTGACTGACAAAACTTTCTGTCTGGTGATTGGTTCCGCAAGTTCTTTCGGAAACGCGATTGCAGCGACCAGAATAAAATTTGCTGTGTATAAAAGCTCCCTAAATTCGATTCGCCAGCGTTAACAATCGTAGAGTTTCAGGACTTTTGTCAGTCAACCAGCGTTGAGTTAACTAGATTTTTCATCACAAAGACAACAGGTAAAAGAATCTCGGAGGTGCAGGTCGATCGCATTAGTAAGGGATGGCGTTACCCAGTTTGCAATCGATCACCCAAGTTAATTACCTAAATGCTTCAAGAAATTTAAAAAACAAAAGCCCAGTAGCGCGACACCACTGAGCTTGGTAGCTGTGAAAGTTGATACTCTCTAATGAAATGACTTATGTGAGAATCATCTCAAAGTGTTTCATGAAGTTCATCTGTGTTTTTACTGGAATAAGTTGCGTTTTACGCAAGGTCGTGAGGGATCGCTCCAGAACAACCCGTAAACTTACGGTTGATATCTAATCAGGAAGATTTTCGACACAAAGGGAAGAAACTTGCCCTGCGTTACCAGCAAGAATCAGATTAAAAAAGGGACGATCGCTCCACTTATGAAGCAAACCACCCCTTACAGATCCCTGATTTTTTAAAAGGTCAGGATCTCAACTGTTCTAGCTAGTGACGACGAATCGGCGTGCCACAGGGATAAGTTGCCACAGGTTCACGCATTGAGGAAGCTACGGAAATCGGCTCTGTGACAGGGTGATCAGGTTGCAGCTTCGCAGCTTCGTAGTCTGCCTTGAGTTTTGCCAAGATCTCATCGCGGCGATCGTACAGTCGCTTGAGCGGACGAGGCGCACATTGATTGGTCACATAGGCGGTGAGAATGGGCAACGCGATCGTACTGTCGGTATAGCAAACGATCGTATTAGGCAACTCATCGGGGTCAACTTTGCCCCAGCTTACGGCTTCGTTGGGCGTTGCGCCAGACAATCCACCCGTATCAGGACGAGCATCCGTCACCTGAATAAAGTAGTCGTGTCCCCGCTCTTCCAATCCCAACACTTCATGTAACTGAGGTTGAGTTTGCAGCAGGAAATTTTTGGGACTGCCGCCACCAATGATTAGAGCCGCACTCTTGCCTTCGACATCAGGGATGCCGGATTCACGCGCTGAGTAAGCGATCGCCGCTGTTTCATTGACATCCAGCATTGGGTCGATCATCAGTCTGGAACCTTCGAGGGCCATCGCTGCAATGTTCATGCCGATCGAGCTATCACCCGGTGAAGACGTGTAAATCGGAACGCCACACTCATAAGCCGTCGCCAGCAGAGAGGAATGCTTGACCCCTAACTGCCGCTCGACCTCATAGACATACTTGCCTAGCAGATGGTGAAATTCTGCTGTTCCCATGCGTTTTTGAAACGGTTCGGCTTTCAGAATCTGGCGGATAAACGCATCGGTTCCCAACAGCACGTCGTAGTCAAAAATGATGTCATAAATGCGAATTCGACCTTCTTGACGCAGCTTCACATCATCGACAAAGGGATTGCTGGCATAGAGATCCAGTCCCAAACCATAGTGCATATCGTGGTAAAGATTGGCTCCGGTACTGATGATCCAATCGACGAATCCGTTTCGCATCAAGGGTGCAATCACAGAAGTCCCCAATCCGGCTGGGGTCATCGCTCCTGAGAGGCTAAGGCCGACCGTTACGCCTTCTTGCATGACTTCGCGCGTCAGCAGATGACAAATTTCTCGTAGGCGAGCCGAATTGTATGCCGTAAAGTAGCCGTCAATCAGATCTACTACGCTGATTTCGGCAGGCATGGGGGAGGGCGCAATTTTGTGACTGAGAAGTTTGGACATTTTTCTACTCCAGAAAGAATCAAACGCATAAAGAAAGGGCTAGACAGTGAATAACAGTCCACGTTAAATCGCCAGGCTACTGGGATATGCGCTTTTTTCTTAAAACTCAGCGCAAATCAAAGCAACCGCGATCAACGCAGCAATGCCTCTTGTGGTCAAATGCGGCTTAGTTCTTACAGCCCCAGAACTCGCTAACCACTTCGGCAATAAGTTTTGAAAATTCTCCTAAAAGAGAACTTGACCGATCCAGTTCGCGAAGGCGTTGAAAGCGATAGGACTTTACAACAAACGCAGTGCGAACCTTAAGTTACAGATCGGTCAGTTCATACTGGGCGCTTCACAGCGATCAACCAGCGAGAGAGCTGGATCACACTGCCGCTTGCGCTTTAACTTCATGTCCAGATACCAGAGAGGTCTCCAGGGGTATCCAGTAAACGAGAAAAGTTTCAATGCTTTTTACGCAACCTTGTGTAAACACAGACGATTTTATCCTATCACTCCTTCCCAGAATGTCACTCATCTGAAATACTGAGATTTTCTCAAGGGCGACCCAAGAGCGGACTGTCTCCTGATAGGCTAGGAGCAATACTTAGAATGTTTCTAGAAAGCGTCTCGTCCATGATTGACTCTCAGCCCGACATCAATTCTCCGATCGCGGATTCCGAAAAGCACCGCCAAAAAATGCAGCGACGCAAAGAAGTGCAGGATCAGCGACTGTCTAATATGGCTGCCGAAAAAGGGTTAGTCATTGTCAATACAGGCAACGGCAAAGGCAAAACCACGGCGGCTTTAGGAATGGTGCTGCGATCGCTCGGTCACGGTTACAAGGTGGCAATCGTTCAGTTTATTAAAGGAGCCTGGGAGCCTGCCGAAAAAGCGGCCTTTGCCCATTGGGGCGACCAGCTTCAGTTTCACGCCCTGGGAGAAGGGTTCACCTGGGAGACGCAGGATCGCGATCGCGATATTCTCAAAGCAACCGAAGCCTGGGAGACGGCTTTATCCTTCATCCACAACCCTGACTATCGGCTGGTACTGCTTGACGAAATTAACATCGCGCTCAAGTTGGGCTATCTAGGCGTAGAAACGGTGCTCTCAGGATTGGCAGAAAAGCCAGAAGCGTCTCACGTCATTCTGACGGGTCGAGGTGCCCCTGCGGCCCTGATCGATCGCGCCGACCTAGTTACAGAAATGACATTAATCAAACATCCATTTCGAGAACAAGGCATCAAGGCCCAGCCTGGAATCGAATTTTAACTGCTGTTCTGTTTATAGAGTTTATAGAACTGAGGCTTGTCAGAGGTCTGAATTGCTACATTGAGCCGCATGGATTTGATATTTAGAGGCAACCTGCGTATTTTCAAATTCACAGGACTGAGTTTGACTGTGAAATGCAGCAGGGGCGGCGAGTTTGAGGGATTTAAAGAGCGATCGCAAACTTTTCTTCTCGATGTAAGGCACAACCGTGGCTTGACCGTTCTAAAAGACGACTCTGGTGGTAATGCGGACGATACTTCGTTGAACAATGTATAAGATTTTATTCAAAACCATCACTTTTAGTTGCAGTGAATCTCACAAGGAATCGTTGCGGATTCGTGTAAAATGCTGCTTTGACTTCGCTTCTAATCTTTAAATACTGAATTTTTGGCTAATGCTTTCTAAAAAGTCATCAAATCCTCTCTAGCGAAGAGTTTGACGGCTTCATGCTGGCATTTTCTAGCATAAGCTGAAATCTTTGTTTAGTAAGGGTTCCAGCTTCCCAGACAAGCTTTAGTCAAAACTTCAGTAAGTAGGGAACACTACTCCCAGAATCAATCGAAAATTGTCAGCTCATAACAGAGTAACGCTATGCCTCCCATCCTTGGTAATAACTCGTTCGAGACCGCTAAAGAAATTCTCTCGCCCGCCCTTTCCACCAAAGAAGAATTAGGTTCACTTAGTAGCGCTACGGGGGGAGACCTGACCGACTACTTTAAATTCACCCTTACAGGCAGCAGCAGCATCAGTCTTTCGCTAACCGGATTAACTGGAAATGCACGCCTGAGAGCTTTTTCTGCACCCAACGAAGCGAGTGAAATTACCCCATCAGGCACCAGCAATCCCCAACGTCTCTCAGAGTCCATCATTCTCAACAACGTCCAGCCCGGAACTTACTACGTCAAAGTTGATCTAGACTCCACCGATTCGACGGCGACCTCTGCTGACTACTCACTTAAAGTGGGTGCCAACACCAGCCTCAACTCCAGCAGCATCCTATGGCGCGCAGCCGACGGCACAAATGGGGTGTGGTTGATGAATGGTAAAGATTACAGTGAGGTTGGCTTTACTCCACAAAAAACGAGCAACTGGCGACCGACGGTTGGTGACTTTAATGGAGATGGAGAAGATGATGTCTTTTGGCAAAACACAACGGATGGGTCGCTCGAAATCTGGCTAATGCAGGGCAAAAGCGTGCTAGAGGTTGGAACGCCCAAATTCAACAACCAGTCTCTCTTTTTGGATGCACCCTGGAAATCCTATGTCGGTGATTTTGATGGAAACGGCAAGTCAGACATCTTCTGGCACAACCAGTCCACCGGAGTGACCGCTGTCTGGCTGATGGATGGCATTAAGATTGCCGATGCTAACCTCACGCCTGCATTTCCCGCACGGTCAACTTGGGCACCTGAAATCGCTGACTTTGACGGCAATGGCAACGACGACATCCTCTGGCGAAACGCCCCAACTGGAGAGTTAGCCATCTGGATCATGAAAGGCAGAAACTTGGACACACCGACGAGTTTTAGCTACTTTTCTGGCGTTCCTCGCGAATGGGTGCCCACAGCAGTTGACTTGACTGGAGACGGAGGTGCAGACCTGCTCTGGCGCAACACCTCCACAGGCGACAACGTTGTTTGGCTCATGACAGGCAAAGACCGCCAATCGTTTGACTCCTTGTTTAGTTCTCCAGCTTTGACCTCCTGGACTCCTCAAACAGGGGACTTTAATGGCGACGGAATTACTGATATATTCTGGCGCGACTCCTTTACTCGCAACGGGGTCACGTCAGGGTCTGGCACCAACGGCATTTGGAACCTGGACGGCAATCTGGGCATGGGTCAAAAACTCACCAGTTTTGGTTTCTTGTTGACTAATGAGGTTAGCTGGAAGATTGAAGCGATTACTGACTTTAACGGTGACGGCAAAGACGACATGCTGTGGCGCAACTCAGATGGAACGGTCGGCGTGTGGCTGATAGACACCACAGGTACAAAACTGACCGAAGGAAAAGCCCTTGCTGACTTTGCGATCGCTCCCTCTAAAGTTCCACTAGATTGGAAAATGGATGGAATTCTCAAGCGCAATCTCACCAACAAGCCCCAGAGCATTAGCGGCCCTTCCGAGGCCACTGCTTTTGATGTTGGCACTCTCAACACCGGGACGAATGTCAGTCCTGCTACACCAGGAGTCTATCGAGATACTGTGACGGCGACAGCTCCTGACTTCTTTAAGTTCAATATTGCTACCCAGTCGAATTTTACGATGACTCCGACGGGCAGCGTAACACTGCAACTATTTAGACAGGGAGCAGCGGGCACTCCATCGACTTTAGTTGCTTACACAGCAGGAATGGATTTAGGAGTCGGCACCTACTTTGTCAAAGTTAATACGACTGCAAATACCTCCACTGCTTACAGCTTGACTCTGTTGGGGACACCTCAAATCGTCAATCTCTTGGGTGAAAGCTTTACGGCTCCGGTTCAGATTCCGCTAGACGAACCCTCAACGGCTACGCCAAATCCCGCAACAAAGGTCAATGTCAGCTACAGCATCAGAAATGGTGGAACTGTCTCTGTGAGCGGGGTCAAGGTGAACTTTGTCATCTCCAGAGATAGCGTGATTGATGCCAGTGATCGCCTGATCGGAACAGACCTCGTACAACAGACGATCGCAGCAGGCAGCCCCTCCACAGTCCGAACCAGCCAAGTGACCCTGCCTAATATCGAAGACACTTTCTGGACAGTAGACAAAAACTATTACATCGGCGTGATCGTTGACCCAGACAATGCCTTCACAGAGACCAGCGAAACCGATAACTTTAATGTCGCGATCGCCAAGGACAAGTTTGAAGTTAATGTAACAAGAACAATCACGGCTGATCCCAGAGCCATCAGCTTGAGCGTAACCCCATCGACCTCGATTCCAATTACCTCATCAAGTAGCAGCACTCTATCAGCGACCTATGCGATCGGCAACGCTGGCAATAAGGCAATTCTTGACAGTGAGACGATACTCACTAAGTTCTATCTCTCAGAGGATAACGTTTTTGGCCCCGGCGATCGAGATCTCAATGAGATTCCGAACGCAATTCCTGCTAGAACTGACCTATCTCCTGCTCAAATCAATTTAGCATTACCACCTAAAGGGGATACGGTTTGGCGGAACCTGACAGGAACACAACAGTTCTACATCATTATGGTGGTCAACACAAATGGTATTCCTGAGTCAGATCCCACCAATAATCTGACATCGAGTGCGATCACGGTTGATTTGGGTGTCTAAGCTGTTTTGATTCTATTTGTCGTCAGGGGTGCAAATGTGTGCCCCTTTTTTGTGGCTACTCTACTTCGACGGCGGGGGTCGAGCATTGGGTTGAGATGTCGTTAGTTTTGGGATAGGCGCTCAGGAGCCGCAGAAAATATTCACTGTCAAAGCTGCGGGGATCTATCCGTTGGCGCGATCGATCCACCAGTCGATGAGTCGTAATTCGGGATTGTGGCACTCCTGTTTTGGCGACGAGCCACGCTAGAGATTGATATTGTGCTCTTGTGTAGCCACTGTGTCGAGTCGCATCGTCGCGCCCGTCGGGAGGGGTGACGAGAGAAATGTGATAGGCAAAGTTATTCACAGAGGGCGGAAAGTCAGGATTAGTTCTGACTGCCTCAATGCCGATCGCGCTTTCAAACACAGAATTTCCGGCTCCAAAGGCGCGACGATCGGGCGGCACCAGATAAGTCACGGTTCCATCTTCTCTAATTAAGGTGTGATAGCTGACCTGATCGTTATCGTTGGGATGGGGCGTTTGAAAAAAGCTGATCGTGCCCTGACCAGAGCCAACGGTTTCGTGGAGAACGACGATCGGCTCCTGGTTAACGGGGTTGCCAGCGAGGTCTTGCAAAAAACGCCGCCCAAAGTTGGTGGGGTGTGCCAGTGCGACCACTTCTCTGGGTGTGTAGATCGGCTGAGTTTTGGGCAAGTCGTCTTTAGTGGGAACGATCGCGCTAGAGTCCTGTCTAAATCGACTTAGGGGAATTTGTTCTCGAATCGCCGGGGGCACTTTTGTCAATTTGTTCTTTTTGGCGATGGGTTTGAGGGCACAGGCACTAGAAAGTGTAGAACCGTCAAAGGATTGTGAGGGCTGGCTGAGAGCAGGGGGAGTAGAAAGGCGAATTTTGATTCCTTCGACCACTTCGGTATGACCAGAGTAGGCTCCCAGAACGATCGCAATTACGCTCAACGCCAGGATGATGAGAGTTTGTAACGGTTTTTTCATGCCAGTAGGGTTCATTCGGAGGGGGGCGATCGCAAAAGGAGCCTTTCATGACTCATGCTTAGAGAGCAATTTATTACTGTCGATCGATTTTGGCAAGTCGTTTTTCTAACTGAGTAACGCGCTCTTTAAGTTCGATGACAAGTGTGGCGAGTCGGTCAAACTGGGGATCAGCAGAAGCAACCCGTGGACGGCTTTGTGGCACTGGGTTTGAAGGAAGTGAGGGAGCAACGCTCGATCGAGGAATGCGAGACTCAATCTGACTCAGGCGACTTTGTAGCCCAAAAAAATCAGTTTCCAGGCGCGACACACGAGAGTCTAACCCCGCTTGCGCTTGTGCCGGAGAGCAGCTTTGTAAAGGGAGCATACAGAGGATAGCAAGGGCGATCGCGAAAAATTTACCCATCATTTCTGAGGCGGTTTCTGAATCTGAGGTCTGTTGCTTAAATTAAAATAGAAGATCATCTTCAGTGCGTGAACCTCTAGCTGAAGAACGAACTTACGCGCTAAATCGTTGTTGGAGAGCGAGGAGGGAGAACTTCGTTACAACCAAATTCTTACAACCAAATTCTTACAACTCAAATAGTCATCGTTCAAAGGCCAAAATCCTATATCGAGAGTCTTAAGTTCTTCCCGTTTCTGTCAACGCTTTGAGATGAGTCAGTCACAACGCTGTCAAATGAGACTCATACAGTAATAACACTGGACGTTTTTACAACCTGCCATGTTCCCTTTTCCTGTCGCGGTTCTCGTTGTTGGGTTCGTCGTCGCTTCTGGGTTTGCAACAATCCGCTATTTGTTTCCGCAGGGTGCCGAAAGAAAGGAAGCAGAGGTGAGAGATGAGATGAGTGTTGGGAGGCCGGAGCGATCGCACTCAATCCGCTAAGGTGACGTAAATTGAATTCAGTTTTTTTGCTTTGTGGATTGGCACCTCAACTCCTTAATTTTGGGGAACCTTCAGGCAAAGTTTTTGGTGCGTGATGCTGAAACAGGGGCAATAGACAATTGATGTTCAGTTGTCCAGCTTTCTCCCTCTTCCCGCCATATGAAAGGTTCTCCCATTTGGTTGTCCAGCATTTATCTTCAAGCGGCTTACTGGGACGATCGCTTGCGGTAGTGCTGATTTGTGATGGGTTGGGGAGTTGATTTAATTGACGATTGCAGTAGGAATTTTTGCGATCGCAGGGTCAAAAGGTCAAGGTTTTGCTATTGCCTACCGACAGTTTTGTTGATGGTGTAGTGGGGTAAATCGTTCGGCAAAGTTGGGATAGCGCTGTTTGACCCAGTTGGGGAGTGCGGTGTGCGGATGCTCAATGAGTTGGCGCTTGAGAAGTTCTGTAATATCGTCTAACTCGTTGACTAAATCAAAGACAAAAATGTCAAAGGGCATTCGATCGTAAGTATTAAAATCTAGTTCTAAAAAGTGTTCGATATCCAAATCTTTGCCAACCCCTAATACAAAAATTTTGATCATTTTATGGTGTTCGATCTGAGTACAAGCTTTAGCAATACAGTCAATAAACTGAGTTTCGTCATTAAATAAACCATCCGTATAAATGAGAAAAAAAGCACCTCGATCGTTTCTTTTTCCTTCTGCTACCCAGGTGTCTAAGCAGGTTTGAAGTGTGGGACTAATGACAGTATTATTTCGAGGTGGATTTTGGGTAAACAGGGTTTGAATCTGTCCAGCATCAGTGACGATCGTTGGAGTGGCGGGGGCTTGATTACGATTAAAAAAGTAGACTGAGATACGATCGCAAATCTTTTGGGCTGTTCTGCGACAGGGTTTGTTTTGAGCCGAAAGAATGGCAAATACGTGGCCTTCGATAATCTCTTGTAAATAGCTGTAGCGTGTTTGATTTCCGGTATCTGCGTCTTTTCGCACCATTGAGCCACTTTGATCAATCAGAATAAAAACATCGCGATCGTAGATCGTTTCAAATTTGCCTTCTTTAACTGATTTTGTGACCGATTCAAATGAATTAATTAGTGAGGGGAACTGTAGCAAATTGTTCGATCGAACCTCTGATTGAGTGTGTGGCTCTTCTTCTGAAGAAGTTGCTGTGTCTGAAACTTGCATTACTAATTCAGGTTTATAACGAGCAAACAGCGCAATCAAATCAGGACGTTTTGAAAATCTTTCTCCGCTTTGGTTAGCTAATTCAAAAACCTCGCAAATTTTCTCAATATGCTTTCTAACGGTCGCTTCTACAATGTGTAATGACTGAGCGATCGCCCGATTGCTTTCCCCAGCCAAAACCTTGATCAAAACCTGTCGCTGTCGAGATGAGAGGCGATTAAATCGGTCAATTAACTTTTGCTGATTCATACGATAGATTCCTGATTATTGATACAAACTCAGCAGTTAGCTGCGCTAATTAATAGAATAGACTTCGCTCAATTTATGCCATTGTTTTATTGCTATTGTGTAGTCAGATCATACACATTTGTGAGTTCTATTCTAAGCTGAAATCGACGCTACACACATGAGTAACCCAACGAATTGCTGTGAGTGTTTTTACACAAAAGTCAAATTTTTAATTAAGTTGAATTAATTTAAATTTATGAGCGATGAGTCAGCCGATCGACAAAACAAAGCGTTTGGTGATCGACCCATTACCCGTGATCAAAGTTCAAGAGTTGTTTGACAATTTCAGTTCTCCTTGCAGGGGCACTTCTCACTTGCCCAGAGGAATAAAGAACCTTGAAACCCTCTCCTACTTGGGAGGATCAAACAATCTCTCAAAGCCCATCACTGTAACAAGCTGACTGTCATTGCAGTTGTTCCTTCTCACAAAAATAATATGACCTCTCAAACAGTTTCTTCTGTGTCATCTCCTCTATGGCACCACCTTTCTGCATCTCAGGTAACTCAAACCTTGGGTAGCGATTTACAAACAGGATTAACCATTCAAGAAGTTTTAGATCGACAAAAAAAGCATGGTGCAAATGAGTTAACAGGCAAAAAATCAAAGCCAGGTTGGTTAAAATTTATTCTGCAATTTAATCAGCCTTTAATTATTATTTTGGTCGGTGCAGGTATTATCAAAGCCCTGATTGGTGAATGGTTAAATGCCAGCGTCATTTGGGGAGTTACGACAACCAACGCCACTATTAGTTTTTTGCAAGAAGCCAAGGCCGAAGGAGCGATCGCCGCGCTTGCCGAGTCCATGAGTACCGAAGCGACTGTAATTCGTGAGGGCAAAAAGCTCAGAATTTCTTCAAAAGAATTGGTGCCCGGAGATCTGGTGCTGTTGACATCGGGCGATAAGGTGCCAGCCGATTTACGACTGATCAAAGTGCGGGATTTGCAAATCGATGAATCAGCCCTAACCGGGGAATCGGTAGCGATCGAAAAAGAAGCCGAAAACACTGGAGAACCGCCGATTTTAGAACCCGAAACGCCCCTCGCAGAACGCGGCAACATGGCTTACGCTGGCGGATTTGTCACGTTTGGGCAGGGCACTGGATTGGTCACGGCGATCGGCAATGAGACTGAAACGGGCAAAATTTCCCAACTCCTAGAACAGCGAGTCGATCTAACCACGCCATTGACGCGCAAGTTCAATCAATTTAGCCAAAACTGGTTGTTTTTTGTGTTGGGGATGGCGACCCTTACCTTTGCGGTTGGTCTGGGGCAGCGCAGTTTTAGTGATGCGATCGAGGCCGCCGTTGCTTTAGTCGTTGGGGCGATTCCTGAAGGGTTGCCTGCGGTGATCACGGTGACGCTGGCGGTGGGGGTTTCTCGCATGGCAAAACGACACGCCATTATTCGCAAATTGCCTGCGGTCGAAACGTTGGGCGGCGCGACGGTGATCTGTTCTGACAAAACGGGGACGCTGACCGAAAATCAGATGACAGTGCAGGAAATCTATGTGGGCGGCGAGTCTTATACAGTCACAGGCGGCGGTTATAGTCCTGATGGCGAAATTTTGCTAGAAGAGCGATCGCTGCCTCAAATTCCACCCGTCTTGCAGGAATGTCTGGTCGCGGGGGTCGTGTGTAATGATTCTCACCTAGAACATGAGGCGGCTCGCTGGATGGTGGTGGGCGATCCGACTGAGGGGGCGCTCTTGACATCGGGGAGCAAAGCAGGATTGGATCAAGCAAATTTGCTGCGATCGCTCCCTCGTCTCGATTCCATTCCTTTTGAGTCTCAGTTTCAATACATGGCTACGCTACATCAGGGTAAAGGCGAAAATTTGCTCTATGTCAAAGGCTCTGTTGAGTCGATGCTGTCGCGCTGTCAAGTGGCGCTCAATGCAGAAGGACAGACCGTTGACCTCGATCGCACCCTGATCGAGCAGCAAGTAGACGCGATGGCAAAACAAGGATTGCGGGTGCTGGCCTTCGCTAAGAAACAAGTGAGCGATCGCCAAACCACCGTTGACCATTCTGACCTCGAAACCGGGCTGGTCTTTTTGGGACTGCAAGGCATGATCGATCCGCCTCGACCAGAAGCGATCGCCGCCGTTCACGCCTGCCAGTCTGCCGGAATTCAGGTGAAGATGATCACCGGGGATCATATCGGGACGGCAACCGCGATCGCTCGTCGTATGGGCTTTCGCAAAGATCGCAAAGTTAAGGCGTTTACCGGGGCTGCTCTAGCTGAGATGAATCCGTCAGAGTTGGCCAACGCCGTCGAAGAAGGGGTCGTCTTTGCGCGAGTCGCTCCAGAACAAAAGCTGCGATTGGTAGAGGCGTTGCAGTCTAGAGGCGAAGTGGTGGCAATGACGGGAGATGGAGTCAACGATGCACCCGCTCTCAAACAAGCCGACATTGGAATCGCGATGGGCAGCGGCACCGAAGTCTCTAAAGAAGCGGCGGATATGCTGCTTACAGACGATAACTTTGCGTCGATCGCGGCGGCCGTCGAGGAAGGGCGATCGGTCTACAAAAACCTGATCAAAGCTATTTGCTTCATTCTTCCGGTCAATGGGGGCGAGTCGATGACCATTTTGATCAGCACATTGTTGGGTCGCGAATTGCCCATTTTGTCGCTACAAATCCTCTGGCTTAATATGCTCAACTCAATCACGATGACGGTGCCTCTCTCCTTTGAGCCAAAGTCGGCCGGCGTGATGAAACAGGCACCCCGCCCCGTTAACGAACCCTTTCTCACCACCAATCGGATTAAGCGCATTCTCGCCGTGTCGCTCTACAATTGGACGCTGATCTTTGGCATCTTTGAATGGGTACGTCAGGCTCCCTGGGGCAGTATCGAACTTGCTCGGACAATGGCGATTCAAGCATTAGTCATGGGGCGCATCTTTTACCTCTTAAGTATTAGTCAACTAATCCCTTCTCTGCTGGCTAAATGGAGCGGTGCTAAAGAAAAAGTTAGTGGTGCCCCAGCGCTTGCGGTTGGGATTGGTCTAGCGATTATTCTGCAAATTATCTTTAGCAACTCTACCTTTATCAATCAAATTTTCAAGACGGCTCCGATGTCTTTGGATCAGTGGCTGGTTTGTTTTGGAGCCAGTTTGCCGATGATTGCGATCGCCTACTATGTCAATCGATTTGATCCACCCAATTAAAGGCCAATTAAAGGGATGAGGGAGAACTTCGATGATCTGTTCCCCCTTTGGGGGTAATCCGCTGCGCGAGAAGGGAGAACTTTGTTCCGCTTCGCGAGGAGGGATGAAGGATGGGGCGTTGCTGAATCAGGGGATGAATTGCCCCAGAGCGGAGGGAACCCCAATGCTCAAAGTCCCCCATTTTTGGGGGATTTAGGGGGCGGAAAGATTGACACTTCCCAACAGATTCATCCCTCCAATCAGCAACGCCAAGGATGGCATCAATTGATTTTGAGCGTCCAACATTCCTCATTTCGTTTCTGGATCAGTCCCCACTAGATAATTGAAACGTTTGGAGAATTGTGCGTCTCTCAGGTAAAGTTTTGAGTATTAAATTGAGGAAATATTGAGAAATCAAAACTGATACCTCACAAATCCAGGCGATCGCACCCAATTCCGAAGAATTTCGATCGCTCTCTGTCCTCTCCAAAAACTCCGTGATATCGTTCCAAGAACCCATAAGACAACGGGGAGGAGGCACCTTGAGCTACTTCCAAGATGCAAAAGCGCACTTCATTCAATCTCATCAAAATCCGATCAATCAGGCGCTCCATCATCTGACCAATGTTCTGGCGATCGCCGCTGTGATCTATCTGTTTTACGACTGGCGAGTTACCGTTTTCTGTCTCGTGTTGACTCAGGTATTTGCCCTCGGTGGACACGCTTTTTTTGAGAAAAATGAACCCGCTTTTGTCAAATATCCCGGCATTACGATTTTGGCTTCTCTTTCCTGGTCAGCCGAGCATTGGTTCGGAATTCGTCAACTCTGGCAACATTTTCGCCACAAAGTTTCAGCCTAAAAGCTAACAGCTATCCGCTAAAATATTCACGCCACGGAGACTCTAATGTACGAAGGTTTACTGGTCATTGATGCTGATGCCCACAAGCTAGAAAATCCCCTCGTGATTCGGGATTATATTGAGCCAGAATATCGCGATCGTGTTGGCTTAATTGTTGATAATCTGGGCGACCAAAGAATGCGCGTCGTAGACTTTAATCCTGCAACCGGAGAAAATGATCTCGTTCGGCTGTTTCCCCAACCTCAAGGATTAGGGAAAGGCGGCTTTCGCAATCTCCATCCCGAAACGACCCTTGGCGCAATGTTCAATCAGACGCGCATCCAACACATGGACGAAGAAGGCGTTGACATTCATGTGATCTTTGGAACGTGGAATCTCAGCTTTGGCAGCTATCTCGATAAGGATATGGCGATCGCCCTCTGTCGTGCCTACAACAACTACATGGCTGAAGACTGTCGCGGATATGGTGGACGACTGAAGCCGATCGGCGTTCTTCCCATTCAAGACGTAGCCGAATCGGTCAAAGAAATGCACCGTTGCGTCAATGAATTGGGCATGGTCGGCGTGATGGTGCCCCCTAATCTGGCGATCCCGCATCCCAAAGCGCCGGATGCTTTCCCAGAGATCCGCACTTGTAAAACAATGAGTCACCCTGACTTTGCCCCGATTCTGCAAGCGGCGGTTGACCTCGATATCGCGCTGAGTATTCATGGCGGGCCGGGTTCCTACATGGTCGGCGGCATTTCTGACCACACCGATACGTTTGTGTTGAGCCACGTTTTCGTGCAGCGTAACCAGCAGCAGTTAGCGTTAGCCAGAATGGTTTTTGACGGAGCCTTTGAGCGCTTTCCGACTTTGAGAGTAGGCTTCCTTGAAGGCGGCTGTGGCTGGCTCCCGGATCTGGCTCACTCCTTCCACGAGCATTGGGAAAAGCGGATTCGGGACTTTGACCCCACCCAACCCTATCGCCCTTCGCTGATGGAATTCACCAAACTGATGATTCAGGAGCGCGGGGTTCACAACAACAGCAACATCATCAGTCAGGCCAAAAACCTGTTTGACCTGATGTGGAACAAGCAGCACGATCCCACCAAGATCACCGACTCCAGCCTCTACGAACACTACGATTTGCGCCACCGCGACCCGCTGGAATACTTCTCACGCGGACAGATCTTTACCTCCTTTGAGTCTGACGATCCCGCGCCCGCCTATCTTCCTGCCGCGATGGGTGAAGTCGGCAAACACCTGGCCTGCTTCTCTGGCGACTACGGTCACTGGGATGGCGTTCTCAAAGATTGCGTCAAGTCAGTGGCTGAAACTGCCGAGTACGATCGCGATCACCTCGCCCTGCTCTTCTCTGGTAACGCGCTGGATCTATATGGCGATCGCCTGCGTCAGTCTCTCCCCGAAAACCTCACGAGTGCAGCCCTGGTAACGGCAAGTTAGGGATGAAGGAGGAGGGAGGGCTTTGCCCCGCGTTCGCGAGGAGAGATGAAAAAGGCTGAGATCTTGCGTCTTGTGATCAGGAACGCAGAAAATACATCCTTCGTCCTGAATAAACTAGAGAGAGATGCAGGAAGAAGGAAACCCCCTTGCCCTTCATCCCTCCTCCCTCATCCCTCATCCCTCTCCCTATGGCTTCGATCGCTCGCAAAAATCTCTTTGAAGACATTCCTCGATTCATGGTTGCCCAGGCGGGCATTATGTTCGCGGTGAGTCTGGTGACGATTCAACTTGGTGTTCTCAAAGGCTTTACTCGCTCAACCGCTCTCTTGATTGATCACTCCAGCGCTGATCTGTGGGTCGCCTCCAAAGAAATGGTGCATCTGGAACTAACTTCTGCGATCGTGGCCGAGCAAGTGGTACGGGCGCAAAAAGTTCCGGGGGTCGATCGGGCAGAGGCGCTGATGATTCGCTCTAGCATCTGGCGCAACAGTGCAGGGCAAATCACCCCCATTAGAATTTTTGGCTTTAATCCCAATAGTCGTCTGTTTGCGGGATGGAACGTCTCCCAGGGCAATCTGAAGGATCTCAACCAGCCCTACACCGTTATGGTCGATCAGGGCAGTTTGCGAAATGCCGGACTTCAGAAGCTAGGAGATCAAGGTAAGATAGGGTCACTTCCGGCTCGATTGGTGGGCATGTCATCAAATACGCAGTCAAATGCGTCCAGCGTGTTTATCTTCACTTCATTAGAAAACGCCAACGCTTACTCCACTGCGGGACTCAACACTTCAGTCAACTGCACCCGCGATCCCGAAGGCAGTCTCGCCTGCACCAACGCTTTTGAGAATGTGCCCCTCAATGCCGCGCCTGTCACGCCACCCACCCCCAGAAACCTCAACGTGGCTGACCCCATCTCTTATGTCCTGATTCGAGCCAAATCGGGCGAAGACTTATCTCAGCTAAGACAACGCCTCGAAGCCACCTTACCCAACACGCGCGTCTACACCCAAGCCGAAATCGCCAGCCAAACTCGCGAATATTGGACAGAACGCACGGGTGTCGGATTTATTCTCGGACTAGGGGCGACGGTTGGCTTTATTGTCGGCATGGTGATTGTTGGTCAGATCCTCTACTCCTCCGTCTCCGACCACCTGCGCGAGTTTGGAACACTCAAAGCAATGGGCGCGTCAAATTGGGTAATCTACAGCGTCATTCTCGAACAAGCGCTGTGGATGGCGGTTTTGGGGTATCTGCCCAGTATGGCACTCTGTCTCGGACTGGGCGCTTGGACGCAAGCCGCGAAAGGCATTATGATTCTCATCACTCCAGCGACTGCCGGGGGCGTTTTTGTCCTCACGATCGTCATGTGTGTCGGGTCGGCCCTGTTTGCAGTTCAAAAAGTGACCCGTGTTGACCCAGCGATCGTCTTCAAGGCGTGATAATGGATTGTAATGATCCGTAATATTTATCAAAGTTACTGGGTTCAATCTTGAAGTTCAATTGTTACCCCAAAGGAAATCTGGGCGCAATCTGTAGACTAGATCATAAGGTTGATTTTGATCCTCATCTGGATTTGAGTCAACCTACGATGAACTTACTCTAAGACCAGCGCTTCCCAACGACTCCCCACATACCGCCGTCTAACCGATCACCTATCAAACTTTTTAAAGAATGACTGCTACCCAAATTGATCTACTGCAACGTGCCGGGAGTCAGGCAACCTCTACCCTCACACCCCGCAAAGGCAAGATTGAGGTGACGACGGTTTCGCCCGGAAGCTGTGACGCAATTTCTTCAGAAGCCTGTACGGCGATCGCGGCACGGGGCGTAGAAATGGTCTACCGATCAGGGAGGGAGCAGTTTCAGGCACTCAAGGGTGTGGATCTGGATGTAAAATTTGGCGATGTCCAACTTTTGATGGGGCCGTCTGGGTCTGGTAAAACGACGCTTCTTTCAATTTTGGCTGGCATTCTCACACCGACTCAGGGCAGTGTACGTCTGTTGGGAGAAGAAATCACTCGTCTGTCTAGCGCCAAGCTGGCCCAATTTCGCCTCGAAAACATTGGTTTTATTTTTCAGGGCTTCAACTTGTTTCCCGCTTTGACTGCTTTAGAAAACATAGAAGTCGCCCTCAAGCTCAAGGGAATCCGGGGAGCCACAGCCCGTAAGCAAGCGCTGGATCTGCTCGAACAGGTTGGTCTCGTCGATAAAGCCAAACAACACCCTCAAGATCTCTCAGGAGGGCAAAAACAACGAGTCGCGATCGCCCGCGCCCTAGCGGGAAATCCTCAACTAATCATGGCCGACGAACCAACTGCCGCCCTCGATTCTCACAACGGTCATGCGGTGATTGACTTACTTCGCAACCTGGCTAAAGAAAAAAGCCGGACTGTTCTAATCGTCACCCACGATCCCCGCATCATTGATGTAGCTGACAGCGTAGCCTACCTAGAAGATGGCGTTTTGCAAGCAAGATAGACGGGATGGGGCAGCACGATCGTCCTTACTTGTAGAAAAACTTGTAGAAAACAATTGCTCCACTCAGACGATCCATTCAACGGTCTTCCTTTAGAACGACTCCTAAATTGACCCCATAGAGGGAGAGCAAAACCAAGCTTGACCCATACTATAAGAAATATAACGAGTTGTTGTTAAAGGACTAAAAAAATGCAAAGCAAAGAAACCCGCGCCACCACTGATTTGCCCCCTGTCGCAACTGAGTACAACGGTGTCGATCGCAACGCTTTCCTGTTTGGCTTTAATCCTCAAGCAGAAATCTGGAACGGTCGGTTTGCAATGATTGGTTTTCTCGCATATCTGCTGTGGGACTTAGCTGGCTACAGCGTCCTGCGTGATGTGTTGCACTTTGTCAGCTACACCGCCAAGTAGTATTGAGAACGCTGCACGCCAGGGTAATTTTTTCTGAAAGTGGCAGATTTATTCCTGGGCTGGTTATGACTTTATAGATTTCAAAACGCATAGCTGGTTTTAGGGGGACGTGTACAACAGATACGCCCCCTATTATTGTGGGATTGTTTTTGTCCACAAATCCTTTGAAATGGAACGATCGTAAGCCCAAGGATCGTGAACAAAATCATTATCGACGTAATCTCTTGTTTACTAGATCTTCCCAGAAGGAAGATTGAATGAGAGTTTGGTTTTTAGCGCAGAAGTGGCTCTTTCTGCCAAGACACGATGGGCCGCGGTGGTCGGGTGAATGCCATCCCAAAAGAGAAACCGATCGGGCTGAAGACAAGAACCGTCTAAACAAGCACTCGTGACATTTGTAAAACCAAACTTAGCTGGATTCTCGATCGCCTCCCGGTACAGCGCGTAAGCATCCATTTGAATCAGCGTCGTATCAGGCTGCAATTTTTGACTCAATTGGTTTAACCTGTCAGACAAACCTGAATTGTGGGTTTTAGTAAGCGCACTCAAAGCCCCAGAATTCGCATTGTTGCGCGTCGCTGGAAGCTGCCCCAAGTCAGGTAAATTGGCTATCAGAATTTTCTTTGCCCCCTTGTTGGCGATCGCTGTAATCGCTTGAGACAGATTTTCTAGCACGATCGTTGGGTTGGTTGCCCCATAGAGATAATCGTTTGCGCCTGCCCAAACCACATACAGCCCGGTTGGATCTAATTTTTGGTTGGCTTTGACAAAGTTTTGAATTTGTCCTCCCAGTCCTGGAATGCCGTTGAGACTGCTGGTTCCTGTGGTTGCTCCACCGCAGGCAAAATTGGTATTGCGATCGGGAGTCAGCGCCAATTGAGCGGCGAGGTGCTCGACCCAGACCTGACCATTTGAGTAGCGCCCTTCAAAATAGGGAGGATTGGGCGGATATTGCCCCCCTGTCGCCCGAAACACTACCCCCACGTCAGAGAGGCTGTCGCCAAACACATACAGTTGATTGATTTTGTCAGAAGACTTGTGCATTGAAGTTGTTGCAAACACCATGATGAAAGCTAGGAACGAAAGTCCCGCCGCGAAGATCAGTTTTTTCACACGCGATCGCAAATTGGGGCAGCAGACTTGGAAAAATTTTGGATGAATACAGAATTGAGGATCGATCCAGCGTTCTGTAATATCACTTTACTTAGGCTAACGGACTGAAGCGCGATCGTGCGTCGGTAAACCCGCCTCCTCTAGTCCCGATTTCCGAAGCGCAAAGGCCAACAGACTTTCAGGTTCACCCCTGTCAACCTACACGTTGGCTGATTGGATGATCCCTAACTTTTGGTAGATGCTCTTTCAAAACAAACGGCGTTAGTCTCCAAGGGCGGCAAACAGAGACGCTACTGTAACGATCTATTAAGCCCTTTCAATCATTCACCCCCTTGTCTAGAGCGGTTTTGAGGTTGATTCACCCCAAGGTATTCTAGACAAATCTGCAAGCTGATAGATTTGAGAACCGCTTTACCTGCCTACCATCACTACTGTTGAGGAGATAGCTATGAATTCAAAAAATACTCAGATTCTTGCTGGCATTATCGGAGTTGCTGGTGTCAGCGCTCTACTGAGTTTGCCGTCGTTTGCTTTGCGCCAACCTTCCAATAACGGGGCCGCTCAAAGTCAAGTCGGTCAGTCTCAACTCCTCCAATCTCAAGCGACCCCAGGCAGCGCAACTCCGGGCAGTGCGACTCCGGGTAGTGCAACCCCAGGTAGTGCAACTCCAGGTAGTGCGACTCCAGGTGGCACAAGTGGGACGGATACAACGACTCCTGGTACAGGCACTACGGATACAACGACTCCTGGTACAGGCACCACAGACACAACGACTCCTGGTACAGGCACCACGGACACAACAACTCCTGGCACAGGCACCACAGACACAACGACTCCTGGTACAGGCACTACGGACACAACAACTCCTGGAGCAGGCACCACCACAACGCCCGATAGCACCATCACTCCTGGCGGGACAACGGATACGACGACAACCCCCAGCACGGACGGTTCGACTGACACCACGCCTAACACGGGCACCTCAACCACTCCAAGTACCACAAATGGAAGCGCGTCAGGTGGCGTTCGGGCCCTCTGGTAGGAAGTTAAGCGATCGCTTCCGGTCGTGTTAACAGCCGTCGATTTTGCAGAATGGTGAACAAAAGATAATGATCAGATTCATCATTCTGCATTCTCAGGGTGGAGTAGAATTTTTTGAAAAGCTAATTCTGATCTCTTTGGGAAGAAGATGGGAAAATTTTTGTGGCAGCGATCTCTTCGAGTTACTTGCAGGGAGTCGCTTCGATTACTCGCACTGAGTTGCCTTTTGCAAACTGCGGTTTCATGTCAGCCAAGAGTCAATTCTGAAAGTGTACCGCCGCCTTCACAACCTATCTCGACTCCCAGCCCTCAAAAGTCTGAAGCACCCGCTGAGACGGCAAACGAACCCATTCGTCTGGTAATTTCTCTAAATCGGCGTGAGGTGGGCGTTTATTCGGGCAAAAAGCGGCTCAAAACTTACCCGATCGCGATTGGGCGTGAGGGTTGGGAGACTCCGACGGGTCAGTTTCAAGTCAAGCAGATGATGCAGAATCCGACTTGGATTAATCCGATGAATGGCAAAGTGGTGCCAACGGGTGACCCAAACAATCCTTTAGGAAATTATTGGATTGGCTTTTGGACAGATGGCACCAACTGGATTGGCTTTCACGGAACGCCTGACACAAAATCCGTGGGCAAGGCTGCGTCTCATGGCTGCATTCGGATGTACGCCCGCGATGTGGAAGATTTGTACTATCAAGTAGGTTTGGGTACGCCTGTATCTGTGGTCAATTAGTCAGTTGTGGAGTTACTCCAGTTTTTCGCGATATTTGGTAGTTCTGCCCTAAGCTCTCACTTTACGAGACTTGAAGTAAGATTTCCAGTTGAAAGTTCTTGGGTTGATCTAAATTCGATAAAATCTCTACTTGTAATCGAAGTAAAGCGTTTTCTTAAATTCACGTTAATCAGCTGAGGAACGCTGCGTTTTCGAAACTGCGATCGTCATTGATCCCACAACCACAAATATGGCACCAATGACAGCAAGAACGCTAAGTTGATGAGGAAATTTTAGCCCTGGAAACAGCAGCGATAAGGTGAAGACCGAGACGATCGTTACGATCGGCGTTAAGGAAATTACAGCGCTGACTCGTGACGCATCTAGATGCTCTAATGCTTCTGCGAATGCCCCGTAAGCAACTAACGTGTTGAGACTGCAAAACAAAAGAATCGCCCACTGGAACGCAGTGAGGGTCAGAATTTTTTGAGGAACTGCGATCGGTGTAAACAACAATGCCGAACCTCCATAAATCACCAGCATGATTGCTGAAGAGGGAAGTCGCTGTAATAGCTGTTTTTGGGCCAGCGCATAGATAGCCCACAAGATTGAAGCGATTACTAGCAGCCCACCGCCCAGGATATAGCGATCGACTTGACTCACCAAAACCCGCAACTGCTCCTGAAAAAACAGTGCCATTCCTGCACAAAGAACCGTCAATCCCAGCCATTGCAAAAGGGTGTATCGTTCCTTAAAAATCACCAGAGCGCCCAGCCCCATCAACGTTGAAGAAAGCTGATTAAAAACGCCTCCCGTCGCTGGTGAAGTTCGGATTAAGCCCTGCAAAAATAGCAGATAATTGAGCGCGAGGAATCCAGTCGCGATCGCCAATAATTTCCACACCTGAACGGGTAGACTTCGTAGATTTGGCAACCGACGAGCCGCCGTTAGATAAATCGCCAACAAGCTAAAGGAAACGACAAAGCGAAACCACGTAAGCGTGTAAGCATCCAACGACTGAAGGGCGATCGTGAGCGCGATGGGCAAAACACCCCAAAGAAGTGTCGTCGTCAGCGATAGCCCTAAACCAAGTTGCCAGCGTCCTGAACTGTGATGAAGGGGCATTAGAAAGTTTAGTAGCAGTTTTTCCCTTCAGTACCATACCTTGCATTTCTTAAGCCCGCTCTATACCTAATGTCAGGACTTGGTTAGGACTTGCTCAAAAAAACTTGAAGCCGTCTCAAAGCACACTTTTTCGGAATTTTCATAAAGTGAGTGTGAGGCAGAACAGTAGAAATTTTTCAACTAAGTAAAAACTTTGTGAACGAAGTTGACGATCGCCGAGCGATATACGCAAAATCACTTAAGTCGAGTTAAAAAAGTTCTATCTCCACGTAGCCACCCTCAAATAGGTCAGGGTTGCCAGCTCACCGCTTTATGACTGACCTGACACCTCGCTACTCTGGTTGATATCCATCACAGAATCAGTTCGGATTGCCCTCCTAACGATTTTCGTATGATGACGGTTGACGATCAATCTGCCTCCTCCCCTACCCTTGGGCAGGTCATCGATCGCATCTTATCCACCGGATACATCACCAGTGCTGATCAAAATTACCTGCGGCGAGCAGTTTTGTCAGAAATACCACTGAGTCAAACAGAGCAAAGTCAAGTCAGACGGTTGACCCTCTGGGAATGGGTCTTGTCAGAGTCATGGAGTAAGCTTTTCAATCAGGTTGCATCACCTTCAACGTAAATAGAGACTTCGGTGTTGAATCATCCCTTAGTGATGGTTGAGTGCCGAGCATTTGGAGGTGTACTTTGGTCAATTTAAGCTGTAAAAATCGCGCCAGTGTCTCAGACACAGTTCCGTTAGACATTGACTCAATGGAGTCGGGAGGATGGTATTCCAAAGGCATTGTTTTGAGCGAGTTGGGCTGGCATGAAGCCGCGATCGACTGCCTTGACAAAGCGTTGGTAACCCATTCAGATAAATCGCGCACCTGGAACTACCGAGGGTATGTGTTGGGCAAGTTGGGGCGCTATGAAGCTGCGATCGCCAGCTACGAACAAACTTTTACGCTCAAATCTGACGACCCCAAAGCCCGATACAACTGCGGACGTGCGCTAGTCAAACTGGGACGCTACGAATCTGCTCTCACTCACTTTAACAAAGCGATCGAACTCGCCCCCGACCGCCCAAAATTTTGGTATCAGCGCGGCAAAATTCTAGCTTTGCTCAACCGTCCCCAGGAGGCACTTGCCAGTTTAGAGCAAGCGATCGCCCTTCAGCCAGAGTTTCCCAAAGCATGGGGGCATCGAGGTCGAATTTTGGGTCAGCTTGGCGCGCATCGGCAGGCGATCGAGAGCATCGATTGGGCACTGCACCTCAACCCGCAAGCGATCAAACTCTGGAATATTCGCGCCTACAGTCTGTGGAAATTAGAACGCTTCTCTGATGCCCTGGAAAGCCTTGAGACCGCCATCAGCGCCAAACTTGATCATCCTCATACGTGGGGAATGCGAGGCGTTGTTTTGGGATCGCTGGGTCGGTTAGAAGAATCGCGATCGAGCTTTGAACGAGCACTCAAGCTTCAGCCTGACGACCCTTATTTGCTGTGTAACCTGGGCATTGTGCTGAGAAGACTGGGGCTATTGCAAACTGCGACTGAGTGCTTTGATCGAGCCGTTGTCGCCCATCCTCAAAACGTTAAAGCCTGGGTCATGCGCGGATTGGCGTTCTGGCAACTCGATCAAATTGAAGTAGCCCTCAAAAGTCTCGATCGGGCCTTGATGCTCCAATCCAACCACGCCAAAATCTGGCAATATCGCGGCAACCTGTTGGACAGCGTGAGACAATATGAAGAAGCGATCGGCAGCTACATTCGCGCCTTGATGCTAGAACCTTACAATCAGCAAGGATGGCTTTCTCTGGGGCTGGCGCTCCAACACGCAGGTCACTACACTGAGGCGATCATCAGCTACGACAAAGCATTAGGAATCGTCCCCAACGACCCGATCGCGTTTTATCAAGAGGCTTGCTGTTACGCCTTGCAAAATAATTCGGATTGGGCACTAGAGCATCTAAGACGAGCCATTAGTTTAGCGCCTCGCTATCGAGAGGTTGCCAGGGGCGATCGTAACCTGGACAGTCTGCGCCAAGACTCCCGATTTCAAACACTCCTTTCCCTCAGTTCCGCATCTGCGTCTAATACCAACTCTCTCTGACGTGAATTCGATGAAATCCTTCGCTGCCGTTACAAATCCGGGCAGCCCCCTAAATCTCCCACGAGTGAGGGACTTTGAACGAAGAATAGTATCTAATAGTCCCCCAGATTGGGGGGTTGGGGGGCAGAAGCGCTGAAGACCGAAGCGAAAAACTCCCATCGAATTCACGTCTCTGTGAAGCTGCACAAAGAATCGGTCTAACGTCCAAGAATCTACATTTCACGCGCGATCGGCAGCGAAAATCGAAACGTACTCCCTTTACCTAATTCGCTGTCGGCGGTGATAGTGCCTTTTTGCAATTCAACTAAGCGGCGAGAGATGGCTAACCCAATCCCAGTGCCGCCAGATGAGCGATCGCGGGATCGATCCGATCGCCAAAATCGCTCAAACACATGGGGCAAATCTTCGGCTGAAATGCCTTGCCCGGTATCGACGACCGCAATCCAAATTTTGTCTGACTGACTCCAGGCCCGCAGAGTAACCCTGCCATCGGGCGTATAGCGCAACGCATTGCCAATCAGGTTGATGAGAATTTGTTCGACTCGTTCGGGGTCGGCGATCGCCATCGGTAAATTGGTCGGACAATCCAATCGTAAGATCGTGCCCCCTTCTAACAGTTGGTCAGAAAATCTCAGGACGAGTGCCGCCATCAAAGGACGCAGATACAGCGGTTTTGCGTGGATAGGGAGGTAGCCTGCCTCAGCTTTAGACAGTTCTTGTAGGTCGTTGACGAGCCGATTGAGACGAGTGGTTTCTTTGGCGAGGCGTTGATAGATGTCCGGGGAAGCGTCGATCGTGCCGTCTGCCAGCCCTTCAAGGTAGCCTTCCAGAACGGTGAGCGGCGTTCTCAACTCGTGGGTCAGGTCACCCACCAAATCACGACGGCGTTGTTCGACTCCCTTCAACTCTTCTGCCATGTAGTTAAAGCTTTCTGCCAGCCGATTTAACTCTGGAATTTCATGGGGGGGCACTCGTTCTTCTAAATTGCCGGATGCAAATCGACGGGTGATGTGTTCCATCTGGATCAGCGGTTTGACAATACGTTTTGAAACGAGATAGCTCAATCCTCCGGCTGTCGTCCCGCCGACAATCACTGACCAAAACGCTCCCCGACTCCACGCCGAATCAAACCCATCGACAAGCTGCCGCCGAAAATAGCGAACATCCAACCCCCGTTCTTGCAACTTTTCTAGATGCAGCACAAACAGCCAGGGCGAGTAAAACTTGCCGATCGCCAGTAGGGTGAACAGTCCCACAAACATGACGATCGTATGTGAAAGAAACAGTCTGGCTCGTAGTCCGAGTTTTGCCATACGGGAGGGATGAGGGATGAGGGATGAGGGATGAGGGATGAGGGATGAGGGATGAGG
>NZ_JBJPHU010000181.1:0-8922 GCF_052939515.1 Phormidesmis sp. 146-33 | reverse complement strand
GGGTGTTCGGCAAAACTATCTTGGACTCAACAACTTGAAGGTCGGGCGGATCGCGGCGCACATGATCGCCACGGCCTCGCACCACGCCGGGAAGATCGCCGTCTTCGTCGGTGGCTACCGCTGGCACGGGCATGAGCTGCGGGAAACCGGCGTGCGCAGCTACTTCCGTGAACATGCGCCGCAGTTCCAGATCCTGGACACGCTGATCAACCTGGAAACCCGGCAGCTGACCTATGAGGCGACGCTGGACCTGTTGAGCCGCCACCCCGACCTGCGCGGCATCTATTGTGCGGGCGGCGGGATGGAAGGCGCCATCGCTGCGATCCGCGAGGCGCGCCAGCTGGGCGAGGTTGCGCTGGTGGTCAACGAGCTGACCCCCGAAAGCCGGGCGGCGCTGATCGGGCGGCATGTCGCCATGGTGATCGGCACGCCGTTGCAGCGGCTTTGCGATGATCTTGTCCGCCTGGCAACCGAGGCGGTCCTTGACGGAATGAACTCGGTGCAGGGCCAGCACTTCTTGCAGCCCGACCTGTATCTTCCCGAGAGTGTCTGACGAAAAGAAATCAGAACCCAGGCCGGGGTTTCGTCAGGAATGATGGGATCGCCCCGCGACGCATTGACGCGACGGGAGAGTCTCGCGGATGGTCCGGGCCAGCAATTCGTCACGGTTGGGAGGCCGGGAATGGTCCACTTCGCTTTGAACCACATGACTGTCGCCCGCCTGTCCTTCCGTGACCTCGTCGCCTTGTCGAAAGCGCTTGGCTGCGTCGGCATCGAGGTCCGCAACGACTTGCCGCAGCCGTTGTTCGACGGGATGGACCCGGCCGAGGGCGGGGCACATGTGCGGGAGAACGGGCTGCGTCTGCTGGCGGTGGCCGAGGTCAAACGCTTCAATGACTGGTCTGCCGACAAGGAGGCCGAGGCGCTGGCGCTGATGACAATTGCCAAGGCCGCCGGGGCCGAGGCGGTCAGCCTGATCCCCCGCAACGACAACCTTGGCATGGGCAACGGCGAGCGGCAGGCGAACCTGCGCGTGGCGCTGAAGGCGCTGAAGCCGATGCTGGAGGATCACGACCTGGTCGGAATGGTCGAACCCCTGGGCTTCGAGATCTGCGCGCTGCGCTACAAGACCGAGGCGGTCGAGGGGATCGAGGCGGTGGGCGGCAAGGGCCGCTTCAAGCTGGTCCATGACACCTTTCACCATACGCTGGCCCACGGCGGAGCGCTTTTCCCGGAACATACCGGCATCGTCCACGTCTCGGGCGTCATCGACCAGCAGGTCGGGCTGTCCGACATGCGCGACCCACACCGGGTGCTGGTCACCAGGGGCGACCGGCTGGACAACGTGGAACAGATCGCTGCACTGCAGGCCGCAGGGTGGACCGGGCCGGTGAGCTTTGAGGCGTTTTCGCCCGAAGTCCACGCCCTTGCCGATCCTGCTGCCGAACTGGCCAAGTCCTTCGACTTCATCAGGTCCGGCCTCGCAGCCCGCGCGGCCTGATATCCGACCCGGGAGGAAA
Source organism: Phormidesmis sp. 146-33 (assembly GCF_052939515.1). Lineage (NCBI taxonomy): Bacteria > Bacillati > Cyanobacteriota > Cyanophyceae > Leptolyngbyales > Leptolyngbyaceae > Phormidesmis > Phormidesmis sp. 146-33. The sequence goes on along the minus strand of NZ_JBJPHU010000181.1, from coordinate 7,402 downwards.
CGGGTCTTCCGGCACAATTCAGGATGCCGCCGGACATCCACCAAGGGAGAGAGACATGAAAAAGACGCTTCTTGCTGCAGGCCTTGTGTCGCTGATGGGCACCACCGCGATGGCGGACGGGATCGGCGTGTCGATGGCGCTGTTCGACGACAACTTCCTGACCGTGCTGCGCAACGGCATCCAGGAACAGGCCGATGCCGCTGGCCTGTCGGTGCAGATCGAGGACGCGCAGAACGACGTCGCCAAGCAGCTGGACCAGATCAACAACTTCATCGCCAGCGGTGTGGACGCGATCATCGTGAACCCGGTCGACACCTCGGCCACCCAGGCGATGTCGGACGCCGCCGCCGCCGCTGGCGTGCCGCTGGTCTATGTGAACCGCCAGCCGATCAACGTCGACACACTGCCCGACAACCAGGCCTTCGTGGCTTCGAACGAAAGCGAATCCTCGCGTCAGGGCTTCATCGAGCAGTGCAACCAGTGGGCCGCCGCGGGCAAGACCGAGGTCAGCGTCTACGTGATGCAGGGCGAACTGTCGAACCAGGCCGCCGTGCAGCGCACCCAGAACTACTATGACGTCATGGAAGCCGGCGAGTGTGCCGTGAAGGTCAACGTGATCGACCAGCAGACCGCCAACTGGTCGCGCGACCAGGCCCAGTCGCTGATGACCAACTGGCTGTCGACCGGCGCGGCGTTCGACGGCGTGCTGGCCAACAACGACGAAATGGCCCTTGGCGCGATCCAGGCGATGAAGGCTGCCGGGATCGACATGGCTTCGGTCATCGTTTCGGGCGTTGACGCGACCCAGGACGCGCTCGCCTCGATGCAGGCGGGTGAGCTGGACATCACCGTGTTCCAGAACGCGGCGGCCCAGGGCGGTGGTGCGCTGGATGCGGCGGTCAAGCTGGCAGCGGGCGAGGCGGTGGACCAGAAGGTCTACATCCCGTTCGAACTCGTGACCCCGGCGAACATCGACGGCTACCTGTCGAAGAACTAAGCCCCTTCCGGGCACCTTGGGGCGGCTGGCAACGGCCGCCCCTTTTTCGCTGGCCGCATGGGGCAACTTCGGCCAGCCTGTTCGAATCCTGGGGAGGGAGGGCGACGTGGCAGAGGCAACGCATGGCTTGGGCGGCCTGAAATACGATCCGGCAAAGCGCACCCGCGCGCCAGAGTGGAACGTGTTCGGGGCGCTGGTGCTGATCGTCCTGATCTTCGAGATCCTGAACCGCCTACAGGGTGGATCCTTCCTCTTCAACATGCGCGACAACGTCGACGCGATCTTCAACCAGCAGCGGCTGGACATCATGATCCTGCAGGTCGCGATCATCGGGATCATCGCGCTGGGGGTGACGCAGGTCATCATCATCGGCGGGATCGACCTGTCCTCGGGCTCCGTGGTGGGCGCGACGGCGATGATCGTGATGAGCTTTGCCCAGACCGCGATGGTCAACGGCAACCCGAACCCGAAGGCGATCTTCGGCGATTGGGCCATGGACCTGCCGGTGGTCGTGCCGATTGCCGTGGGCCTGGCCTGCGGGCTGGTCGCGGGACTTATCAATGGATTGCTGGTGGCCTACACCAAGATCCCGCCCTTCATCGCCACGCTGGGCGTGATGGTTTCGGCGCGCGGCGTGGCGCGCTGGTGGTCGAACGGGCAGCCGGTCAGCTTTCCGACGGAAACCTACGGCAGCCTCGCGAACGGAGACATTCTGGGCGGGATGACCTTCGGCCTCTTGTCCTGGCAGGGCCAGAACCCCGCCGTGGTCTTCGTGCTGTTGGCGATCCTGTTCCACGTCATCATGACCTACACGCTTTACGGCAAGCGCTGCTATGCCATCGGGTCGAACGAGGCCGCCGCACGGATGTCGGGGATCAACGTCGACCGTCACAAGGTGCTGGTCTATGCCATCGCCGGTCTGTTGGCGGCTGTCGCGGCGGTGCTTTTGACCTCGAAGAACCTGACCGCTCAGGCCGGGATGGGGGTGATGTACGAACTCGACGCCATCGCGATGGCGGTGATCGGCGGCGTTTCGCTGGCGGGGGGTCGCGGGTCGATCCTGGGGACGGTGCTGGGTGCTGCGATCTTTTCGGTGATCATCTCGGGCTTCACCTCGATCAAGCTGGACGCCTACTACCAGGAGATGGTCAAGGGCGCGATCATCGTCGGCGCGGTGGTTCTGGACCAGTGGCGTCAACGCAAACGGACCCGGGGGTAAACGCCATGTCGAAGATCATTCTGGAAACCCGGGGCCTGACCAAGCATTACGGCGGCGTCCATGCGCTGGACGACGCGAACTTCATTCTCCATGAGGGCGAGCATGTCGCCGTGGTGGGCGACAACGGCGCAGGGAAGTCCACCTTCGTGCGTCAGGTGACGGCGGTGGAGCAGCGGACGAGCGGCGAGGTCATCTTCGACGGCCAGCCGGTGAGTTTCGCGGGCCCGCTGGAGGCGCGGCAGGCGGGGATCGAGACGGTGTTCCAGACGCTGGCGCTGGCCGACGATCTGGACGTGCCGTCGAACCTGTTCCTGGGACGCGAGTTGTTCAAGTTCAAGCTGGGGCCGTTCTCGTGGCTCGACCGCAAGACGATGCGCGACCGCACGCTGGAGGCGCTGAAGACGACTGCGGTGAAGATCCCCAACGTCGACAACCCGATCCGCAACATGAGCGGAGGCCAGCGGCAGTGCGTGTCGATCGCGCGGACGGCGGCCTTTGCGTCGAAACTGGTCATCATGGACGAACCGACGGCGGCGCTGGGGGTGCAGGAGACGGCTCAGGTCGAGAACATCATCCGGGGGCTGAAGGATCGGGGCATCCCGATGATCCTGATCAGCCACAACCTGCGGCAGGTCTTCGATCTGGTCGACCGGATCGTGGTTTTTCGCCGGGGCCGCATCGTCGCCTCCTTGCGGAAGGACGAGACCGACGGCAATGACATCGTGAGCTATATCACGGGCGTGAAGGGTGGCAGCGACGCCACCTACGCCTGAAGTTTGACAAACGCCGGGGGCAGCCCGGGGCTAAGGAGAGACCATGACGATCAGGTTCGGGCTTCTGGGTGCGGGGCGCATCGGGAAGGTTCATGCGAAGGCGGTGACGGGCAACCCGGCTGCGAAGCTGGTGGCGGTGTCGGATGCGATGCCGGCGGCGGCGCAGGCGATTGCCGACCAGTATGGCTGCGACGTGCGGACCATCGACGCGATTGCGGCGGCCAAGGACATCGACGCGGTGGTGATCTGCACGCCGACGGATACCCATGCCGACCTGATCGAGCAATTCGTGAAGGCGGGGAAGGCGGTCTTCTGTGAAAAGCCCATCGACCTGTCGCTGGCACGGGTGAAGCAGTGCCTGGAGGTCGTCCGCGCCGCGAATGGGACGCTGATGGTCGGCTTCAACCGCCGCTTCGACCCGCATTTCCAGGCGGTGCGGGGCGAGATCGACAAGGGAACCATCGGGACCGTGGAGATGGTGACGATCACCAGCCGCGACCCCGGCGCGCCGCCTCTGGACTATATCGCGCGGTCGGGCGGGATTTTCCGGGACATGACGATCCATGACTTCGACATGGCGCGGTTCCTGCTGGGCGAGGAGGTCTCGGAGGTCTCGGCGATGGCGGCGGTGCTGGTGGACCCGGCGATCGGCAAGGCGGGGGACAGCGATTCCGTTCAGGTGATGCTGAAGACGGCCACGGGGAAGATGGCGGTGATCTCGAACAGCCGCCGGGCGACCTATGGCTACGACCAGCGGATCGAGGTGCACGGGTCGGAGGGGGTCGCCTCGGCCGAGAACCAGCGGCCGGTGTCGATCGAGGTTGCCACGGGGGCGGGGTATGTCCGGCCGCCGCTGCATGACTTCTTCATGACCCGCTATACCGAGGCCTACGCGGCCGAGATTGCGGCCTTCATTGATGCGATGGGTGGCAAGGCCAAGGCAAGCCCTTCGGGGGAGGATGGTCTCCTCGCGCTCGCCCTGGCCGAGGCGGCGTTGAAGTCGGTCGCGGAGGGCCGGGTCGTGAAGATGAGCGAGATCCTGTAAGGGCTGCCCACACGTGGGCACTTTTCTGGACTGAGTGGAATCAGGCACTTAGCCGTGGGCATTCAGACTTTGTTAGGGATTGGCCGGCCCTTTGGGTCGGCCATTCTCATCACGAGGCACGCCAGCATTGAGGGCGGCACCCCGGTCTGATAGAAGGCCGCAAATCCGTTTGGGAGACCCGGAAATGGCAGACGAAACCCCGGCAGGCAACGGCGCAGCCGCAGCCCCAACCCCGCCACAGATCAAGATGCAGGTGCTGGCGCAGTATGTGCGCGACCTGTCCTTCGAGAACGCCGTGGTCCAGAAAGGCCTGAGCGCCGGAGAGGTCCAGCCGGACATCCAGGTGGCCGTGAGCCTGGATGCCCGCAAGCGCCCGGTGGCGAACCAGTACGAGGTGATCACCAAGTTCAAGGTAACCTCGAAGAACAAGGTCAACGGCGATGTGCTGTTCCTGCTGGAGCTGGAATACGGCGGGACCTTCCTGATCGAGGGCGTGTCGGACGAGCAGATCCACCCGTTCCTCTTGATCGAATGCCCGCGCCTGCTGTTCCCGTTCGTGCGCCGCATCATCTCGGACGTGACGCGCGACGGGGGCTTCCCGCCGCTGAACGTGGACACCGTGGATTTCATGGCGCTGTACCGGCAGGAGCTGGCGCGGCGGGCCCAGGCGCAGGCGGCTTCGGCAGCCCCGGCGCAGCAGGTCAACTGAAGGCCCCGCCCCGGCCCCGAGCCGGGGCCTCGTGTGGCAAAGGGAGGCCCCGGATCGAGTCCGGGGCGGGTATCCCCTTCTAAAGCTCTTTCTTCCAGATCGCAGCGTCGCCCAGCCTGGCCAGCATCGCGGCATGGGCGGCAAGCTCTGCCTCGGTGATCCGGGGCGGAAGCGGTTCTGGGCGTGGCCTTGGCCGCCAGGTGATCGCCTCGCCCGAGGCATTGCGCGCAGGTGCCGGGGCGACACTGGCAAGGACAAGGTCGGGCTGGCGACCGCCGATCAGCTCCAGGTAGACTTCGGCCAGGATTTCGCTGTCGAGCAGCGCGCCGTGTTTTTCCCGCATCGAGTTGTCGATGGCAAAGCGGCGGCAAAGTGCGTCGAGCGACGCGGGGGAGCCGGGGAATTTCGTCCGGGCGATCATCAGCGTGTCGGTGGCGCGCGCGTTCGGCAGGCCGGGGAGGCCCGCGCGTTCCAGTTCGAAGTTCAGGAATTTCATGTCGAAGGCGGCGTTGTGGATCACCAGCTGCGCGTCACCGATGAAATCGAGGAAGGCCTGCCCGATGCGGGCAAAGACCGGCTTGTCGCGCAGGGTCACGCCGCCGGGAACGGGCTGGCCGGGTGTTTCCAGGATGTCGTGGCCGATGCCGTGCACCTCGAACGCCGCTAAGGGCATGCCGCGTTCGGGGTTGATGTACTGGTGGTAGGTGCGTCCGGTGGGGAGGTGGTTCAAAAGCTCCACCGCGCCGATTTCGACGATGCGGTGGCCCTCGGACGGCTCGAAGCCAGTGGTTTCGGTATCAAGGACGATTTCACGCATCAAGTTTCCGCCGGATGTCTGCCAGCACATCTTTCACGGCCTGCCGGGCAGCTTCAAGGCCGGTCGTTGGAATGATGTAATCCGCGCGGGCCCGTTTTTCGGCGTCCGGCAGCTGGCGTGACAGGATCAGCCGGAACTCGGCTTCGGACATCCCGCGCATGAGAACGCGTTCGCGCTGCACCTCTGGCGGGGCAGAGACGACGGCGACGGCATCGCAGGCCCGGTCAAGGCCGATTTCATAGAGAAGCGGCACATCGAGGACGGCGATGGGGGCCCTCGTCCGGTTCAGGAAGCGGGCGCGGTCCTTGGCGACAAGCGGGTGGACGGCGGCATTCAGCCGGTCAAGCACCGCGGGATCGTCGTTGATCATGGCGCGCAGCCGGGGCCGATTGACGCGGCCGTCGGGATCCATCGCCTGGGGGAAGAGGCGCGCGATGGCCAGCGCGGCGGGCTGGCCGGGCCGGTAAAGGTGGTGGACGGCGGCGTCCGCATCCCAGACGGGCAGGCCCTCGTCGGCGAACATCCGGGCAGTGGTGGATTTGCCCATGCCGATGGAGCCGGTGAGGCCAAGGACGAACGTCATGCGGAAAGCACGGCCTTGCGGGTGGCCTCGTCAACCTCAGGCCGCTGGCCGAACCAGCGTTCAAAGCCGGGCGCAGCCTGGTGGAGAAGCATGCCAAGACCGTCGACCACCGTGGCCCCGCGTGCTTCGGCCTCGATCAGGAACTGCGTCTTCAGGGGGGTGTAGACCAGGTCGTTGCACAGCGCGCCGGGGTTGAGCCGGTAGAGCGGGACGTGGAATTCCTGCTTGCCGGTCATGCCAAGCGAGGTGGTGTTGATGACGGTCACCGCGTCGTCCATCAGGTTCGGCGCCTGGGTCCAGTCGTGGACGTGGATCTTGGCACCGAAGTCCTGGCGGATCGCGTCGGCCCGGGCGCGGGTGCGGTTGGCAAGGCGGATCTCGGGGACGCCGACCTCGATCAGCGCGGCGACGACGGCGCGGGCGGCCCCCCCGGCGCCCAGCACGACAGCGGGGCCGGAGGCGGGTTTCCAGCCCGGAGCGTTCTGGCGGAGGTTGGCGATGAAGCCGGAGCCATCGGTGTTGTCGGCGTGGATCTTGCCATCCTTGCGGAAGATCAGCGTGTTGGCGGCCCCGATCAGCGCGGCGCGGTCGGTGACGACGTCGGCGATCTGAAGGATGGCCTCCTTGTGCGGGATGGTGACGTTGCACCCGACGAAGCCAAGCTCGGGCAGGGTCTTGAGGAGGCGGGGCAGGTCTTTCGGCGCGATGTCGATCGGGATGTAGTGGCCCTTGATGTTGTAGCGCTTGAGCCAGTAGCCGTGCAGCGCAGGGCTGCGGCTGTGGGCGATCGGGTGGCCGAGGACGGCGGCCAGCGGGATGCGGGGGTGATCGGTCATGCGGGGATCATGCCCCGGTTGCGCATCCATGCCAACAGCGGGAGGAGCGGTAGGCCAAGAATGGTAAAGTGGTCGCCGGTGATGTTTGTGAACAATCGTACGCCTTCCTCCTCGATCTTGTAGCAGCCGACGGAGTGGCGGACGCTGTCCCAGTTCCTGTCGAGGTAGGCGTCGAGGTAGGCGTCAGAGACATCGTGCATGGTCAGGCGGGCTTCGCTGACGTGACGCCAGACGGGTTCGGCGTTTTCGTAGACGACGGCGGCGGAGAGGAGCTTGTGGGTCTTGCCGCGGAGCGTGCGGAGCTGTGCGCGGGCGTCGTCGGGGGTTTCGGGTTTGGCGAAGGTCTGGCGGTCCAGCGCAAGGACCTGGTCGCAGCCGAGGACGAGATCGGTCGGGTGCTTCTCGGCGACCTTGCGGGCCTTC
>NZ_JBJPHU010000180.1:0-9115 GCF_052939515.1 Phormidesmis sp. 146-33 | reverse complement strand
TCATCCCTCATCCCTCATCCCTCATCCCTCATCCCTCATCCCTCATCCCTCATCCTTCAATTCACTCTGGCTCGAAAGCGAACAAACCCAAAGTTATTGCCCGCCGTATTGGGAATCGTACCCAAATCAAACAGCGCCGCTCCTCTAGCATTAGTCTGATCAGGACAGGAATTATTGGGCGGCAAGGGCGCTAACGGAGAGAAGAAACTGCCGCCTGGGGCTTCAGAATTGGCGCGTCTAATGGACAAACTGTTTGCGACAAACGTCGTCCCCACGGGAATCGGATCGCAAATATTCGTCAGAAAAGCAGGCTGAGTGCCATCCGAGAGATAGTAGACCGTGTATTCAACTTCATCGCCCGATCGCAGCGGATTGGCTCGATCGACCGTCGCCAGCCCAACCGGAGAAAGCTGAGAAAATCCAGGGGCGGTGTCGTTGATATCGCCAGGGTCATCGACAAATTGAGTAAATCGAGTCTGCGCCCCTCCACGAGTCAAGGCGGTAATGCGTTTGACTAAGCGAAACTGAGACAGCAAATTGACGGGCGTGGGCGTATTGTCGTCTCCAGGGTTGCCATTGTTGTTTGCGTCGGGGGTGGTGCCGTTGGTCGAAGTGTCGGTAACCGGATTGTTGTCGGGATCTCTAGCGGTGCCGATCGCTGTGTTTAAGAAAGTTCTGGTGACAGTGCCGGGGGTGAGTCGCACACTAAAATTAATCGTTGCGGTCTGCCCAAAAGTCAGAATATCCGTTCCGGCAAGCAAGTTAGTATCGCTGGTGCCATTAAAAGTGGGATTGACGCGCAGCGCACTACTTTGAAGCGAACCAGGGACAATACTAAACGCAGGCACTCCGGCAAAGGTTTGACTCAGATCTTCGGTGACTTGCAGACTGGTGAGATTGACCTGAGACGGATTTTGTACCGTGATCAGATAAGGAACTGTAAACGTGCCGTCGTTGTTGTTGACCGGAACGCCCACCTGTTTTGCAACGCCTAACTGAGGTTGAGGAACCGGAACCAGCGATCGCACGACGAGATTCTGAATTTCGTGAAAGTTGGTAAACGTGCCCGTAGAAGCGGCAAACCCAAATCGGAAGCGATCGGGCAATCCGGGAGGCGCGGGGCGTTCGGGAATTACTATGACAAAGCCTGCCCCAAAGTCGATTTCGACCTGCACGGTTGGGTTGGTTCCAGGTCGTAAGGTGATGCGGGCGGTGCGGCGGGCAGCAGTCCGAACGGTGGTAGGAACATCGATGCCTTCAGGACGAGTGCCAGAGTTTGCCAGAAAGCAGTATCCCGTGGTGCCATTTCCTGGCCCGCGAAGGGTTACTGAGTCAGGAACGCCCGTGCGGGTGGCAGCATCCGGATCGCGTCCAAATGGAGACACTTCACACCCAGGGGGAGGAGCGCCCGGAGGAAAAAATCCTGCGCCTCTGCCTTCTGCATCGTTGGCGAAATTGCCAAATTCATCGAAACCAATGCCGAGATAGCCGCCTGCGATTCCAGGTTCATCAGGGACGACACCGCCAAAACTGCGTTGAGCATATCCCAACGATCCGCCAAACGAGCCTGCCTGGGTGGGAGTCGCCTGAGAGTCAATCAAAAAGAAGGTGATCCCGTCTGCCCGTTGCTCACCAATGCCGTTAAAAGAGAAAAAGTCGAAGGTAATCGATAGCCCAAACTGCGATTGGATGAAGCGATCGTAGATCACAAACCCTCGCTGTTCGGTTCCATTGGAGGTAATGCGTAAGGCTCCACTGCCTACCGTATCGGTTGCCCCTTCGACACAAGAAGGAATGCTGGGAGGGATGGCCGTAGCGGGGGTGGCAGCGGTCAGACAGGGAAATCCGCCGATGCCGCCAGAGAGAAACACATCGGTCGTCGCCGCACCGCGAAAGGTTTCTTGAAAGAGAATTGTCTGGGCGCTCACTGATGAGCCAAGCGAGTTGAGCAAGAGGGCCGTCAAACCTCCGGTGAGCCAAGTCCAGGAGTGAGCGGCTTTGAGCGTAAGCGGGTTCCAAAATCTGCGTTGCATTACCTTCCACCTCTAGCTGGTTCCAGTTGCAAATCTTCTTCCTGGACGAAGACTTCAATATCACGAGCATCTTTGTAGATGACTTCGACGCGGCGATCGCGAGCAAAATCCAATCGAGTGTTTCCGTCTGAGCGTCGCTGTCGTTCGCCAAACGATCGAATCGTCATCCGCGCGGAATTGATGCCTTTGCGAATTAGATAGTTGCGGACTGAAAGGGCCCGGCGTTGACCTAATCGCTGGTTGTAGTCATCGCTGGCGCGGGGGTCGGTGTGGCCTTGCAGTTCTAAAATAATCGTGGGATTGGCGAGAACGACGGCGGCAATTCGATCCAACACGCTGGCGCTTTCGGGGCTGATGTAGGACTGATCGAGGGCAAAGTGAACGTTTTTGGGCACCGTAATTCGGACGGGAACGTTGGGTTCAGGCGTGGGGGTCGGCGGAGTAGGCACTTGAGCGATCGGCGGCGTGACGCAGGTAGGAGTGGCACTGGTCGGCGGCTGAAGGTTGGGTGGAGTGGTAGTTTCGGCGGTGCGAACGATCGTATTCAAGGCAGGTTCCGAGGTGCCATAGTTGGGATTGGTGGCGATCGCGCTGATCAGATCTCCCGGCTTCAGAGTCTCTGAGGTAAAGGTAAAATTGCCCTGTTTGTCGGTTTCGGCGTTGCCAAGGGGTTCGCTGAGGGTGCCGTAGGGAGACGTGTTTTCGGTGACGCGATAGAGTTGGATTTGCGAATCGGGATCGGCTTTCCCCGTGATTTGAGCCTGAGCGCCAGAAAGAACGAAGGCCTTGGAGGTGAATTGGGGAGCGTCGATCGCCCCGTTTCCGGTATCTTTGCGGCGGTTGGGTGAGTTTCTAAAGGGGTTGATGCCGTCTCCTTTTTGGTAGGCTTGGACGCTGACATTTCCCTGAGTCACCAGATCAATGCTGAGTCCTTCGAGGTTTGCGAATCGGTTGTTGGCGATCGTATTGCGCCGACTGAGCGGAAAGGCTGCCACCACAACGCCTGATCCGGCCTGGTTTGTAATCAGATTGCCTGTCACCTGATGGTTGTTGCCCATGAGATAGACGGCTGCGCGACGAAATCGACGACCGTTGTAGGTAATGCGATTGTCTCTAATTTGGGTGGCTCCTTCTGGCTTGAATAAGTAAACGCCTGACCCATCGTTGCCGCAGATTAAGTTACCCGAAATTTCGGATTGATCGATGTTGCCTTCGAGTCTGACCGCATCGGGCATTCCAGCCAGGCCGTTGGCGACGATCGCATTCTCAGTCACCTGGAGATTGGTGGAATTGACCGATGTGATAATGGCGCTGCCGTCGTGGTTGGCGATCCAGTTGCGTCGAATCGTCGTGCCTGTGCTGTTGAAGACCGAAACGCCAAAGGCTGAAGTCGTCGGCGGCACACTCTGATCGGGACGAATGCCCAACCAGTTGTTTTCGATCACGACATTTTTGGGCGGCACATCATCGCTGTAAAAGGGCGCAAAATTAGCAGGTGTAGGCTGTTTGCGGATATCCGGGGGCGGCAGGCGGTGAGCGATGAAAATATCGGCGGGTGGCGTGCGGGCCGTGTCATCAACATCATCATTAAACCCATACAAACTCAGGCCGCGAATCGTCACATTGTCTGAAGTGATGGTCAACCCTCGCGGCACAAACGTATTCTGAACAGGCGTAATCTCGACGATCGGCTGCACTAGAGGCAGTTCGGCAATCACCGCTTTATCGGCTTCGTATCCGGTTTGGGTGGTGCCATCGATCGTCACGGGAGCCACGATCGCCGGGAGTTCTCGCCCGACTCGAATGATGGTTTGTCCCGATGGAAGCTGAAAGCTGATTTGCGAGGTGGATTCGTTGATAACTGAAACTTGAGACTTCTCAGCGTCACTCAATCGATCAACGGGTAAAGCTCCATTGGTGAGTTCGATCGCTTCTCGGAGTGTCAAACTACTATCCGCTTGTACGCTATCTTGATCGCTGTTAACCGTTATTTTGAATCGCGTTGGCGTTTGGGCAAGGGTTGAAGACGGAAGGAGCGAACTGTAACTGATTAATAACAGCAGTGATGCAAATCCTGTTTTTATGTTCATTCTGTCACTCCTCTCACGACCGCTTCAGCGGATTGATCCCGAATCATCGATTGGATTATCGGAGACAACATTTGTGATTGCGGCGATATGTCTGGTTGTGTGGCCACAGGTTTTATCTGGGATTCTTGCTGCTGTTGAGGCGGGACGACTCGCTGTAATCCAAATCCGTTAAACAATTCATTGAGCTTAAAGGAGAGCGTTACATAAAAGCCACCCTTCGATCGACTGCCTTCAAAGTCGCGATCGTTGTTGATTTCTCCAAAGCTGTAACCCACGGCGGCTCTCAGGTTAGGCGTGAGATAATAGCCAACTTCAGCCAAAAATCCGAATTCATTAAAGCTTGTCACCGACTGCCCGATCCAGCGCACTTCTCCACCCAAATCCCAGTTGTATCCCAGTCGATAAGTGGTGCGAAGCTGTCCGAGTGAGATGGCATTCGTGCCCAGCAAATCTCTGGCTAACGTAGACTGAGCGCTGCGGAGCGCATACTTGCCATAAAACTCCCAGCGAAAATTGGGGGCATAAATGGCTTCGATCGCTCCTAAATGAACTTTTGCCCCCGATCCCGTCCCAAAGAGTAGCGAGGTGGGAGTCGCATCCGGATTTTGGCGATATTCGTAGCGAAACAGTAGATTTAATTTGTCGCTGTTGGGGTCACGATAGGCTAAACCGACTTTGAGATTTGTGGTGTCGCCCAATCCGGTGAGCAGTTGGTTAGCCGCATTTGCTTGTTGAAATCGTACCAACGCAGTTAAAGCGGGCGAAATTTTTCCGGCGGCTCCGGCTGACCAGAAGGTGTCGTTTCCGAGTGAAGAATTGCGTCGCTCAAATCGGGCACTCGCCTTAAAGTCAGGATTGTCGCTATACTCAACGCCCACACTGTAGCTGTCTCCCGAACTCACCCCCAGCGAAGAGGAACTTTGCCCCACGGCGTAAGGCTGCGCGAACTGTTGACCTGCGGCTGTATAGGCAAAAAGATCGCCAAAAATTCGTTCATACCCCAGGTTAATTCTCAAGCCCGGTGACAAGCGAATCCGATGATTTAAGCCGATCGCGCCCTGTCCCGTGGTGCCGTTGATCCCATTTAGAACTGAGTAGCGTCCTGTGAGCGAGGTGTCGTCTGAGAGTTTGCGATCAATAATCGTATCCAGACTGGTGATCGAGTTGCTAGAAAACTGTCCGCCTGAGAGAAACTGCTGCGCCAGTCGCATCGTCACGCCCGGAGAAACTTTCCAATCTAAGCCGACGGTGGTTCGACTGGGGTAAAGCGGATCGTCGTCACCGAGGCTGAGTTCGTTTTGGGCGCGAAACAGCAGCGTTTTGGTCAACGGCACCGACAAGCGAGACACTAATTGATTGCTGTCTTGATCGAGATTATTGGTCGCGCGATCGTCACGAGTCCGATTGACCCAATCAAAACTCAGCGCCGACTCCCCGATTTTTTGCTCAAATCCAGCGCTGATCGTCGTCAAACTATTGTCTACTCGCCCGATCCGAAATGGCTCTTGACCACATCGCGCCAACCCCGGCGTATCACAAAAAAGATTGCTGCTGGGATTGAATAAATCGGTTCCCAGCCCAAATCCTGAAGCGATGCCGTAATTGATTTCGCGATCGACCTGCGCCCGAAACTGCGTCGAAGCCCCAATCTTAGCGGCAATATCTCCGCCGTAGCGCGTCTGTCCGGGGACAAAGCTCAAGGTAGCGTTGTTAGAGAAATTCTCATCCACCGATCGGTAATAGCCCCGCGCCAACACCCCCGCAAATAAAGACGTTTTCGCCTCTAAACGGTAGGCTGACCCTTCGACATCGCCCAAAAAGGGATCGGCATTGGTCGATCGGGCAAACTCCGCAACGATCTGGCCGTCTTTGCCAAACGAGAACAGCGCATCGGCTCCATACAGTTCAAAGTCACGACTGCCGCGATCTTCTCTCAGGTAGCTGACTCCCGCCCAGCTTTCTCGCTGCACTTCTCGCGAAAAGTTGTAGCGCGCCCGTCCTGCATAAAGGTTAGTGCCGCCCGTTCCGATGCCTTCGTACTGGTAAGTGACGACGATGCGCCGCACCAACGTTCGACCAAACAGATCAAAATCAGTCGTCTGAATGGGATTGCGAAAGGTAATCGTCCCGCGATCGTAATCAATTTCGTAATCTCGAATGCGACTGAGCGGAATGCGATCGACAATACTTCCGGGACGGTTGAGTTCTTCAGTTTCGATAAAAACGCTCTCACTCCCGCCAATCACTAAGCGACGCGACAGAAAATAGTTTCCACTCGTGCCGTTGGGAGCGATCGTATCGCGCTGAAATCCCTCCAGATTATTGCCATACATCAACGTGGCTTGAAAATTACCAAAGTTATAATTGCCCTTAAAGCCATGCAGTTGGCGGGATGTCGCTGTGAAATATTGCGAAGCGCTGGAGAATTCTTCAGTTTTATAATCGCCCCACATTGCATAATCAGACCCCGCCCCCGGCACTCGCGACGTGCGCTCAAATTTGAGAAACACACTGTCGATCGACGGCGTTAGATAATCGACTGTAGAACTATCGCCATAGGTGGGATAGACCTGATCACAAAACTGCGTATCGCGAAACAAGCGAGTCGTGCCGTCACAGGTTTGATTAAGCGGACGAGTGTTATTAAATGCGCCCGTAAACAGCCAATCGCCGACCTTGCCGATCGCAAACACCGATGCATCAAACCCGACTTGAGTCCCCTTGTCAAAAGAAGTCTCGCTGAGGAAATCCGCAAAACTCTTGTAGTAGTTCGTCCCGGCTGCTCCAATTCGCAAATTGATCGATCCCGATACGAGAGACGGCCGCAAATTTGTAATGAATTCTACCGTTGCGTAAGCCTCCAACGTCTGAGAAGGGTGTCCGGGTAAGGTTCCGGGATAGGCAAAGGGGGGAGGAGACGGCTTGGATTCTGGTTTAGCTTCATGAAGTCCGTCGATCGCCGCTCTCACGCGAACCTGTTTTGCCTCCAAAGTAGACTGCAACTCAGCCGAAAATCTTCCCTGTCGAGCAATGACTTGAAATCCCAGTCGATCGCTACCCTGGTCGGCTCCAATAAACTTCCCGGCACTGCTGGTCAGCGTCACCGTCACATCTTCAGAAATCGGCTGATTGTTGGCATCGAGAATTTGCCCCGAAAGCGTCACCGTCGATCGCCCATCTGCGGGAATCCGGGAATCGCTGGCTGGCGAAAACTCAATCCGAACTGTGCCCGTTGCAGGCGTAGCAACCGGAACTTGAGCCGTTTGTTGAAGCGGGACAGACGTGAGAATTTCGGGAGCGATCGCCGAATTAGTTTCTGAATTAGGTTGAGCCTTGAACGCTTCTACCGATCGCAAATAGTCATCCAAGCCACTCGCTTGAGCAGAACTAGAGAACACGATCGCGCCCAAAATTGAGGTAAAACAACCCCATCGAATTGAGGAAACCTGCATATTACCGTCCTCCTCCATAAGTTGGCGTGACAGCAAAATTCATTCGTCCCAGACTGCCCGGAGCCAGTTTTACGAGTCGAGATTGGCTGTTATTCTCAATCCGATAGCGGTTGGGAGCCAGCGTATAGCCCGGCAGACTCGTCAAATCCAGCGTGCCAGTCCGGTAGCCTGCGATCACGTATTGCAGCGAAAACAAACCATTGGCATCCGTTGTGATCCGATTGCCGTCATCCATAAAAATCACCGCATTGGGAACGCCGGCCTCTCCAGGCTGCTGTTCGCCATCAAAATTTTTATCGACAAACACGCGACCGACGATCGTGCCGCAGTCTGACAAAATGCCCCGACGAATTCTGACTAGATAGCTCGATGAATTGCTGGAAATTGGGCCAGCCGGAGTCGTCGCCTGCGCCACTGCCAAATTTCTGCCCGTTCCTCTGATCGCGTCCGGTGAAAGCAGCGCCCCATATACGAGGGTCAACGTCTGCCCCGGTGCCAGCGTTCCTGGAATGCTAAAGGTGACGATCGAGTTGCTGACCGTCGGCGGAGGGGGTGTGACCGTCGTGCCCCCGATCGCCGCCCGTTGAGAATTGGCCACATATTGCAAACCGAGCGGCAGCGTATCGCGTATCGTCAAATTGCTGGCGGGAAACGTCCCTGTGTTGCGAATCAGCAGCCGATAAACCACAATGTCGCCGGGTTCTGCGGCCGCCCGATCGCCCGTTTTGGTAATGTCCAGTCCCGATCGACCCGGTATGACTGCTGTAAGAGAAGTTTGATTGGAAGTTACGTCCTGCGCGGGAGTATTGGGATTGTCAGTGGTTCTAAAGCCACCGCTTGCGGAGTTGACGATCGTAGAAGTCGCCTCTTGGGTCACCGCAGGTTGAATTTGGCTGTTAAAACCTCCCGTAAAGATTAAGACCAGTAGCAGACGCAGGATCTCACTCCCCAACGATTTCGTCAGGAATTTCATCAAAAACTCACCACACTAAGTTTGTTATCATCTCAGTTAAATCACGGAGTCGGCACCAGCGGGTTAGCTCTTGCAGTCAACCCTTTTGCGAAAATCGGCTTAGTTAAATATTCTTCTTAAGCCTCGATAATGAAACTTCGAGAATGATACGGTAACTTCACCGAAATTGTGAGGAGTTTATAAAAACTTTATATTGGTTTAGTAAAGACAAATCCGAATTTTGAGAGACGTTCCCAGCAAACTATGGGGAATGAGGCAAAAACGCAGCACAAAAGCTGAAGAGATTGGAACTCAAAAAAACAGGTTCTAATCTCTCTAAATCTTTTAGTGACCAACGATCGAGCTTTGAACCCCAAATTTCCCCTCTTTTTAAGGTGGCTCTTCTGAATCTCACCTCTGACCTGTCAATCAAGTGGGTGGTGGGTGGTTGAATGCCTTTTGATAGAGCTTTCAGCGATCGTTCTAGTAGATTTCAAGGCAGTGCGTTTCGGGTCGCTTAACACACCCTACTCCAATGGTTCGGACAGTTTTTAGTTGAGGGGATGGACAAGAAAGCTATCGATCCCT
>NZ_JBJPHU010000179.1:0-9223 GCF_052939515.1 Phormidesmis sp. 146-33 | reverse complement strand
GCGATCGCATGACTGGGGATATGCACCCTTAGAGCAGCGATTGGGCGATCGAGTCGAGCGAGACAGCGATTTGTATGCTCTGGCGGTGGTTGCGGTAGTGTTGCTAACTGGGCGCGAACCTGAAGAACTCTATGACGAAAAAACGCAGGCGTGGTCTTGGCAAGAATGGGCGATCGTCAGTCCTCAATTTGCCCAAGTTTTGCAGCGAATGTTGTGCTCCAATCCAGACAAGCGGTTTGCCTCGGCGGAAAAAGTAAGGAGAGCGATCGCAGAAATCAAGCTCAAAAAACCGACTAAAATTCAGAACTCGACTTCAACTCAGACCTCAGATTTTGCACCTCAAAAATCTTCTTCTGAACCTCAAATCTGGCAAGGCTTTTCTCTTTTGATCTTTGCAACTCTATTTGTTGGATTGGCAGGAATTGCCGTCTGGAGAATTGTGGTGATCGTTCGAGAACCTATATTAGTCACGGCTCCAAAAACGATCGCTCCCTCTGTTAAAGTTCCGCCCAAAGATCCACAAGCTATTCAAGAAGCGCTGCGCGATCGCCGCAAAAAGCTAACGATTCCTTACGATTTATTCACCGATTTGGTAGACGAGCAGTTTTTTGTTAAATATCCACAATTGCAAAGTCGATCGCTACAGTCTGACCCCCAATCCAATCGGTTAAAACAAGAATGGAACGCGATCGCCAACACCATTTTAGACCAATTAGAAGCGTTAAGTCCCCAAGCGCGAAGTGGGATAGGGCAATACAATCGAGCCAGCTATAACGATTGGTTAGCGTCGGTAAACGTCAGCAGTCGATCGCTCGAAACGTTGTCAGATGCTCAATTTTTACAGTGGTTTCCCGAACAGCAAGGAAGATTACTCAATCCTCGTAAGTTTGGTCAAGTTTGGTACGCGATCGCGCATGATCAAGCCAATACGATTCAAACAAACTCAACCGTCGTAAAAGCTCCTTTGTTTAAAGATCAGCAAACTCTAAAAAACGGTCAGGGCAAAGTTTATATCGCTCGCTTATTACAAAATCAGTCTTTACAATTAACGCTAAAAGCGCCGAAAGATTCGACCCGAATTTCTATTTTTTCGCCTGCTGATTCTGCCCCTGTGCTAAAAAGTTTGTCGGAAACTTCCTGGTCAGGAAAGGTGAAGCGATCGGGTAACTATGAAATTGTGATTGTTCCTCACCAATCTGACTCGGTGACTTATCAACTCAGCCTTGTCATCTCCAAAGATGGGATCGAGCGCAATTAAGGCAACGTCAGTTCGATGAAGGTTTTTCGCTTCGGTGCTTACGTCTTCTGCCTCCAAGCTGCCAATTCTGAAGGACTTTTAGACAAGATTTTGGTTCAAGCATTGGCGATCGTAAACCATGCCCTCAACACTTCTGCCACCGTCCAGGCCTGAGCCGTACAGCCATTGGGAATCATTGGCGCATCGCCATCAAAAATTTCACTCAAACTGCCCACGCCATGCGCGCAAAGGTGATTGGCCATCGGTTCCAAAAATTCTCTCGCTTTGATCGGATTGTTGTACACCCGCAGATGAGCGATCGCAAACGGCCCAATCAACCAACCCCAGGCTGTGCCTTGATGATAAGCCCCATCACGCTGAAACTGTGAACCGCCATAGTGCCCCTGATAGCCGATTTGAGACGGAGCCAGCGATCGCAGTCCATACGAAGTGAGCAGCGATCGTCCACAGACATCCACGACGCTTTTTTGTTGGGCATTGGTCAGCGGACTGTCGGGCAGCGAGACGGCAAAAATCTGATTGGGACGCAGGGCAGCATCATTGCCATCAGGCGAATCTAACACGTCAAAACAATAGCCCGCTGACTCATTCCAAAAGCGCGAAAATCTGGCTAACACGCGATCGGCCATCGCTTCATATTCTCGGTGTGGCTTACCAATTCTGCGGGCGACTTTGGCCATAATTCTCAGGGCGTTATACCATAGCGCATTAATTTCTACAGGCTTACCAATCCGAGGCGTAAAGACCCGATCGCCCACTTTGGCATCCATCCAGGTTAGCTGCGTTCCGATCTCACCCGCATACAGAAGACCATCAGCCGGATCGAGATGAATGTCATAGCGAGTGCCGCGACAGTGCCAATCAATAATCTCCGCCAACACCGGAAACAAGTCATACAGCAAATCAGTGTCTTCGGTCGCGTTGTAGTATTCTTGAATCGCCACAAAGTACCACAGCGTTGCATCGACGGTATTGTAGTCTGGCACCTCTCCCACATCTGGAAACCGATTGGGCAACATGCCGCGATCGACTGCCAGCGCAAAGGTTTTTAGAATTGATCGCGCGACTTCGGGTCGTCCTGTCACCAGCGTCAAACCTGACAAACTGATCATCGTGTCCCGTCCCCAGTCGGTAAACCACGGATAGCCTGCGACGATCGTTTTACCATTGGGGTTGCCTGGAGTCGATCGATTCACAATGAACTGATCCGCCGACAAAATCAATTGACGAATCCAGTTTGGGGTTGACTCGACCTGGCTTTCGCGATCGAGTTTCCAGCGATCGACCAGTCTTTGCTCATAGGCCCGTTGCGATCGGAGGGCGCTTTCTCCGTCCAGATTGGGAGTCGAATCGGTGCTGACAATAAAGGTGAGCGAATCTCCCGCATGGAGCGTCGTTTGAAAGGTGGCGGCGTGCAGGTGATCTTCATGATCTAACAGTCCACGCGATCGTTCTTGAGCCAGATCAAAGCCGTAATACCAATCGTGCATCGGAGTCACTTTGGCCCCGCGACCCAGCAAATAAAAAGGCACCGCTTCAGGAAAGGCAGAAATCGAAACGCCCTGACCGACGGATTCGATGCCCATTTGCCAGCCATTGGACTGTGTGTCGCTGTGATAATCGCGGTAGTTAACCATCGCCTTGAGCGTCAGCGTCAGAGGTTGGGTCGATCGCCGCACTTGATAATAGACATAAGTCGTATTGGTGCCCTGCTGCATCCAGATGCGTTTTTCGAGGAGCGCGTCCCCTAGTGCAAACTGCCAGACAGGAACCGTCCCTTCGAGAAAGAAGCGCTCGATATGTCGATAGCCTTGCTGACCGACGATGCCATCTTTCCAGCGATTGGTGGTTAAGGGAAAGTAATCTTCACCATAACGAATACTTTCGTCGAGTTTGGCTAACAGTAACGTTCTCTGTTGAGGCGGTTTGAGCGCAGCCACCAGCAAGCCATGATATCGGCGCGTCAAAAGTCCGGCGATCGTCCCTGATGCAAATCCCCCAATCCCGTTGGTCACCAGCCATTCTCGTGCTTCCGCAGCGTCGAGGTTGCCACAGATCTCCCGCCCAAAGTCGATTTTCATTCACCCGTTCCTTTTCCCCGTCTGCGTCTCCATTTACGACGATACGATGCGAAAGAGCAAGGCTTTGCCGTAATTTTTAGCTGAGAGCGCGGGTTTACCGTTGTGAGTGTGATTTTGTGCTGAGAGAACCTAGGAGAACCTTCGCTGGATGGCGATCAACCTGGCTCGTTTTACCCAGAGTCAGATTTGGCATCGCCTCAACGGGTGGAAGTTTATATTTTCAGGGGGTATTTTGGGTGTGTCCATTTCTGAAATAGCAACTATCAGTCCCGGTGATCCAATAAGAATGAAAGTACCCACTAGGCGTTACCAACGCTAACCCGCATTAGAAGGTTCATTAGCTTCGGGATTTTAATACTGCCATGCAGCCGAAAGTCATAATCGCTGGCATTGCTGAACGGTGATAAGAATCTGCCTCCAACCCACCATTCTGGGGACTTCCGAACGTTCAAAGTCCCTCAGTTGTAGGGATTGAGTTGGCTCTCAGAAATGCTGCTACCCAACGCTCCACATGTGAATTCAGCAACGCCCGATCGCTTTTTAGGGCAGAGCATGGTCAAAGAAAGTAGACGCACAACACTACCAGTAAAGCTAGCAGCATAATTATCCAAAAGCTCATATCTCCTCCTTGGAGTCCTTACTTTCCACTGAGGCTTACACCTTTTCGTTTGCACTCACCCCACCCGACACCTCATAACCCGCATTGATCAGACTGTAGCTAACCCAGCCGAGAATCGCTGTAAGCCTAGATGCACTAAACAGATGCACCACAAATCTTTCTTAATTGTAGGCAGCGTCAAACTGGGTTGGAATCAGTAGACGTGAGCGATCAATGAGAACTTTTCAGACATGCTCTGAAGCCTGGATGGACTGCCATTCTGCATCGGTCAGCGGCTGCAACTTAAACTGCACTCCAAAACACTGACTGGCTGATTTGGTTAACGAGGTCATGATGCGCTGAACCAAACTGTCTCCTTGATGAGACAGGGGCAGCTTGAGCAGATTTGGAGACTCCGAGCCAAAGACTTGGGCGAATAGGTCTAAATCAGGCTCCAACCGCATTGATCCATGCTGCAAAATTGTCTGATCTTTGCGGAGTTGAGCGCTGCCGATTAGCTTTGTGCCGTCTTCTAACACCAGATCGGCAACCGTTGCCGTCCCAAAACAGTTGGGGTTGTGAATGTAGCCGCGCCCCGCATTGCCATAGTGCAGATTTACGCCCAGCGATCGCCATCCCTCAATCAAAAACTTGCAGATCGTTTGATAGTCCTGCATTCGACGGCCCGACAGCCCAGAGGTGATCACCGCATATGTCAAATCGCCCTGATGCAAAACCGCCCGCCCTCCACTGGGACGACGAACTAGCTCGATCGCCGCTCCCTGCCAGGTAAGTTGTTTCCAAAACTCCGGAAACTGGCGCTGATGATAGCCCAACGAAATCGCCGCAGGTGACCAGGTGTAAAATCTCAAAGCGGGCGGATGCCCCAACCGATGCTGCTCAAAGAGCCACTGGTCGATCGCCATCTGCACCCGTCCAGAAGCCGTGATCAGGGGAATCAAGCGCCAAGTTTGCATACATTAAGTTTGCAGACATTAAAACAAAACTTTAGCTGGCTGCACCTTCTAAAAACTCGGCTTGTAGGGCATCGTCATGATCGTCCGCGATCGTCGCCACTACGGTCACCAATCGAGAAATCTCACCCGGAGACAGCTCGGCGATCGTGCGAGTAGACAGCACCACGATTTGATTGTCGTAAATAGCAAACCCCGCTTCAAAGGTACTCAGCCAATTCATTTCCAGCAGCTTTCTAAACAGTTGTGGCTCGTCTTTAGCAGGCAGCTTGAGAACCGATGCCCAAACGCTCAGATTATCTTCTTCGGTCGTGCCCGTCAGTTGGACAAAGACTTCGACACTGCCGTACTTAAACTTCCAGATATGGCCGCCATCGTTTTGACTCACCATTGCACTGTCGCTTTGATCGAGGCTGGCGATCACCGTTTCGATCACTTCGACAACATTAATGCCACCCGTGCCGCCGACCAATTCATCAGACGTTGTGGCGGTTGAGATCATTTCGGAGTTGGGCTGATAGTTCACCATAGGTCGAGTTATTTCAGCATTAAGTGCAGGGGTTGTGTCTACGGTAGCGTTGATCGCTCAGTTGTCTAACGGGCTTTTTGTATTTCTTCATTTTTGTAGCAAAAATTGCCTTCTGCATCAGACTCAATCTGCCCAATGAGAGATTTTGAGACGTAATTTAAGTAACCCTGGTGACAGATGTGGCGATCGACGATATTGGGCAATAGTTTTGGGGACATACAAATTCAATAAAGGCATGTTTATATGGCAGACAATCAAGAATTGAATACGGTAGCGCCGATCGACGACATTACGCCCTCTTCGAGGCAGCATTATTCAGGAACGCCGATCGCGACCAAAGACACTCCGTTTTTAGAAAAAGTGCAGCTTAAAGCAGGCTTGTCGGATCTTTACGATGCCAGAGACGTGACAGAAGTGGTGTTTCGGACGATGCGCGACATGATGACCGATGAAGCCGTCGAAAACGTCGCCGACGAATTACACAAACCGCTAGACGAAGGCAACCCCGATCGCACCCTCTACACCGCAACGCCGTTGGCAACCGAAATCGAAGACCTGTGGGAAGACACCAATCCGATCGTTCACTTTTTGAGCAAGCTCAGACCGCCGCTGATTATCAAGTCCAGCACCTTTCTATTTAGAGTGCGTCAAGAGAGTGGCTTGCAAACCAACGTCTCACCTGAATTGGCCGTCGAAGCGGTTTTCTCAGCGACCAAAGATGAGCTATCAGCAGAGCGCATTCAAGAAGTCGCCAACTTCCTGCCCGACGAAATCCGCGCCATCTGGGAAAAGGCATAGAGGAGTCTGCCAAAGAAGTCACCCATCCTAGAGAAGTTCCCTACTGGCAAATACTGGTTGTTGACACAGTTCCTCGCCCCCTAAATCCCCCAAAATTGGGGGACTTTGACTTTAGGAGATCCGACCAGTGAGCCAGAGGGCATTTCGCTCAAAAATCTCCCCAACAGCCAAACAGTAAACCGATATCATCCCCTCATCCCCCATCCCCGTGGCTTCCAAAAAACCACCCGCGATCGCTTCTCCTGAAATTCAGCAAAAACTGATTGAGATTCACGATCGCCTCTGTCAAACATATGGCTGTCCGATTCCTTATTTTCATACGCTTGATCCGTTGAGCGAGTTGGTTTCAGCGTTGCTGTCTCATCGCACCCGCAATCCCGATTCTGCTAGTGCGTTTAATGAGTTGCGGCGACGGTTTCCAGACTGGTCAATGGTGCGAGATGCTCCCGTCGATCAAGTTGAACAAGCGATCGCTCGCTGCACCTGGGCCGAGCAAAAAGCCCCTCGGATTCAGCAAGTCTTGAAACTGATTGGAGACCGTCAGGGCAGTTTGTCGCTTGATTTTTTGGCGGACTTGTCGATCTCAGAAGCCAGAGAATGGTTGGAGTCACTGCCGGGAGTCGGCCCCAAAACCAGTGCCGCTGTGCTGTCATTTAGCAGTTTGCGCCGTCGGGCATTGCCTGTGGATAGTCATCATCATCGAGTCGCGATTCGGCTGGGTTTGATTCCTTCGACGATCGCCGTTGCCCCGGCTCACGCCATTCTCGAAGCTCAGTTGCCGATCGAGTGGACAGCCCAACAGGTTTACGATAACCACGAAGTCTTGATGCTGCATGGTCAGCGCTGTTGTTATTACCAAAATCCAGCCTGCGATCGCTGCCCTGTTTTATCGCTCTGCCCGTTTGGGCAATCAAGGCGACGGTGAAGGGCTGGGAGTCACGTTTGGACTGGGCAAGGCTCCCGGTTGATTGCCTTTTTGCAGCATGACAAACACATCGTAGCGAGAGGTGCGATCGCTCGTGACTGCGGCCGTTACGCCAATCGATCGAATCGCTTCCAAAACAGCCCGATTAGCAGGCGGAATCTGCAACAGCGGAAAATTATTCAACGCCAGCGCCCGCTCCATATTCACAAAAAAGTGGCCATTGTTTGACCCCAACTCCGTCGCTGTCGCCTTCTTAAATAACTCCGTCTCAGCGAGAGAACCTGCGGGTTTTGGCACAAAGCTGCCAGTGACCGGTGCGCCCAGACTGAGAAACGCTACATTGTTGTCGAGCCAGCCACGGGTAATATTGACATTAGCAGCAGGCAGACTCCAGTTGACGACCGATTGACCTTCTACCTTCGATTCTTCGACCTTAAAGGTGTACTTGCTCGACATCGTATCGTCTAGCTGTTTGAAGGTCTTTTCGGCGGCGCGGCGATCGTTGGTTTGCACCATAAATACGAGGCTGGCGGGCAAGTTAGCGGGCGATCCCTGGGGAGCAGGCACCAGCGCTAGCGCAAACTCACCTTGCATCCAGTTAAGCAAATCTTGCTCCAGATCCAAGCCGACAGAGGATTTTAGCCCTTGACGTAGCCCTTCTGGATTAATAAATCGAATCGGATTCGCCGAAACGCCCTGCGTGTAGTCCTTCCAAAAGCGCTGCAAATCGCCACCCGATGTCATCATCAACGTCTCAGCGGGGAAACGGTTGGGCATAATTTTGGCGGTGTTTTTGACCTCAAATCGACGCTTACTCTCAGGCTTGAGCCAGGAGACACTTTTGAACTGAATGCCTTCAGAGGCGATCGTCGCCGTCGCGGCCAATCCTTGAGTTTGTTGAAGCTGATTTGTGCCTTGGGGCGGTATGGGTCGATTGGAGTTCGCCGCAGACGTGTTGGCGGCCGCAGGAATGTTGACATAGACGCGCGCGACTGGCTTCTCAGACTTGATCTGACTCAGGGCTTCTCCATAGCCCGGTGTCGCTGAGAGGGCCGGCCCGCCTTTGTAGGTGTCGATCGCCCGTTCGATCGCTTTGGGACTGTTAGCCACCACGACGGTTTGGGGATCTAAGGCTGCGATCGAGACGGTTTGGGTCGGCGTTTCCTGGTTTTCGCGAATCTGAATACCGTTGTACTTGCGTTCTGCCCACTTGCCTGTTTTGACAGCGTTGGACTGCTCCAGGGTTTGTTTGGCTTTGAGCGGGTCGGCGATCGGCAACACCATGACCACGGGTTGAGGATTGGGCGGTGTGGCGGCTTGTCCTGGATTGGGCACCGCTAACCCGGCTTGAGGCGACAAAAACGCCAGCGTCACTTCTTTACCGACCCACGGCTGCACGTCGCGCTGATAGTCTAGCCCTTTGCTGGTGAGAAAGCGATCGCGAAACTGCACCAAACTTTGATCAAAGGCCGTCTGACTGCGCGGGGTGCCAAATTCTCTCACTCGCTGCCACTGTCCCTGGTCGGTTGAGAGCGACACCACCATCAGCGCATCTTGCGGCACCACATTGGCCCCAATCGGCATAACGCTAAGTCGTCCCTGTTGAGAAAATAACCAGTAAGCCAGTCCGCCCCCACCAATCATCAGGGCAGAGGCTCCGAGCGTTAAAAGAAGCGGCTTGGACTTCCGAGTTTTGAGTTTGGCTTTCATTCGACCAGAGAAGGGTTTTCAATGCCGTTGTCACTCTAGCAAAGTATGTACAGAGTGTGGCGATCGCGGCTAGTCAGAGTCCGTCGAGGCTGCAATTCTATCAGTCTTTGAGATGGGAGCGATCGCCTAAATCCCTCATAGGCTCTACCCAACCTACAGAAGTCGATGTTATTTAGTTTTCGTTCCTAAATATGCCTGGTCAGTTGATTTTGGCTTCGTTTCAATGGGTTGCAGCCCTCTAAATCTCCCAAATTTGGGGAACTTTGAAGCTCAAACCCGTTTTGAATTCCAAAATTTTTTTAATCTCATCAGGGGTAAATTCCCCGCCCCTTGGGGCGTAAGAAGGCTCA